>DJKT01000048.1 GCA_002436205.1 Candidatus Peribacter sp. UBA6535 | reverse complement strand
GTTAGAGCTGGTGGAGATGCCGGGCGAAATATTGAACCGCTCTATAGGGCAGATTATGCAGTGGAATGAGGCAATCATTAAGCTGAGATAAATATAGTCAGGGCGGCAGTGGTAAACTCGTCACATGATAGAACTCTCCCCTGAAGACATCAGAGAATTCCAGCACATTATCCGCGAAGAGTACGGCATGGAGTTGAGTGACGAGGAAGCGCGGGAGCAAGGTACGCGGCTCGTACAATTCGCCGCACTCATTTGCAAGTCAAAAAGCAAAAAGTAGCAACATGTTTATGTCCGCAAATGTTGTCTGTTGCTTATCTACGAGGATTAGGAGTCCCAGAAGTAGTAGCTCCGCGCGATCCTGCGAGTATAATAAAGCGGTATGGATCTTACTCTAAAGCAACAGCGATTTATAAATGAGTATCTCCGCAATAGCGGAAATGGCACAGCAGCAGCTCGTGTAGCAGGCTACAATGGATCTGATGACTATCTAGCTGTACAAGCTAGTAGATTGATAAGGAATGATAAGGTTAAAGATGCATTGGAAGGTGCAACGGAGGATATAAGCGCTTTAAGAGAGCGTTTAGTGGGGGAGGTCAGGCACATGGCGCTTACAAAAACAACCGAGCCACTAAGCAACAACCAGAAACTAAAGGCACTGGATATGCTCTCTAAGATATCCGGACTTTACGAGGATGAGACTCGTCCCCGAATGCAGATCAACCTTCAGCAGATCAATGTCAAAGAAGCAAGTGAGCCAGAGCTACTTGAAATGCTTAAGAAATTGAAGCAAGCCAAAGAAGTCTCACATGAGTCTCTTTTTGATGGCTCTGAGTAATCCACGCAGATCTTTGTGTATTAGAAAGACTGCAATACTTAGCATGAGTAATCCACTCAGCACTCTCCCTCCTGTATCTCCCCAGATCATAGCATTGCGTTTGGTCGATGGTGGTAGCGATGCTACTGATACTCCACTGTAAAAAATACATCCTCTGTGGAATATGAAGTCCTTGTGATCAAGATCATTTACTATGAAATATATTAAAGGTGTTGTCCGCGCTGCACCCGTTAGGAGATCTACTATGAAGTAATGAACTCGCGACTCTTTGAGTTCCAAGTTTGACACCTCGTGTAAGTAGGGCGCAATAATGTCATACTCAGAACTCCACTCCTCGATTTTTTTATCTGTCTTTCTGTATCCTTCTTCTAGCCATTGAAGATTCTCCATTTTTAACTCCAGAAATTGTTCCAACTCTTGGTCTACAACTCCTGTGATCCTGACTGATGAAAGGACTCTTTCTTCTGCTTCAGATACTGCCAATTGATACGCGTTCAACGTTTGCTCCCGTTCGTACTTCCCGCGTTCATTCGGATACGGTCCGTAGAGATCGTGTCGAAAAAACATGATTTTGAGAAACAGATCACGGCGCTTTTGCCAGTATTCCTCCAATAATTTTTCCGCTTTTTGTTTTGGTACCGCAACCTTCAAATTGTTCATAGCCTCCTCAAACGAACTAATAGGAATAACATATCCACTGGCGTTATAGGTATGTGAATACTGTGCGGCAATTGCGTTATGTGTTTCTGGCGGTATCTGCTGATCAAATATACCTTCTGCAACTCTGTACCCATCACATTGTTGAGCGTACTGTATTGCACTTTTATGAAGGTAAATAGCGTAAAACAACAAACACAATGTGCACACTACAACGGTTGACTTGATCGTTGGACTATTGATCTGCCTACGCATTTCTTGGTACGAGATCATAATCATAAAGAGGCACCCAGGCTCGGCTTGTCCCGACGTTATCGAGTGAGGTTGCCCCCTGCTGACAGCGCGTCGACCGAGGCAAGGATGCCTCTTTCTACGCTGTTGCAGGGTGAGAGCCCACAAAATGGGCACAACTCTATAGGTCGATATGTCGGGACAATACATTCATTCTACTCCTGAATGAGAAATGGTGAAGTGGAAGTTGCGTTTTCTAGCAGGAGTTGGTTAATATGCAAATCAATGAGTATGAGACAACCAACAGCACCAGAGACACTACTGGGTATGTACGCGGTAGTAGACCTGATACGCGATTGTCTGCCCCAAATTGAAGCTGGAAAGGCGGATGCTTCTTATCTGCGTGCAAATCTTGAATTTCTCGATCAATTCCTTCTGCATGACCTCTGTGAGAATCGCTGCTCTGTTAACCAAGAAAACGCCGAGTATATGTCCATCTACGAGACATCAAAGCCTATCGATGAAATATGCTCTATTTTGGAACTGGAGAAGCTAAAGAATTCGGAGCAACTTGTTGACCTAATCTGTAAAGATCCCCATCGCATTCAAAGCAGTTTTGAGTCAGCTTTAGGAGAATATACTGAAGCGTTCTTGCGCGAGACAATTGATTGGGATGATTTAAATGTCTTGCTTTGGACAGAACAAAAGAAGCACGTGTTAGGAATTGTGAAAGATATGATTACGCTTTATGGCACTCCAGTCTGGGTTTCGGGCAAAGGATTCCGCTCCATTCGAGGTGGCGATGTGCTCGGTATTAAGATTATGGAATCATTACTTGCTCTCGATCACGAAGGTGCCATAACTTTAGGAGCAGTAAGGCGTTATCCCGACGTTACTGGCGCAGGCAGTGGTGGGGACATCGAGTTGCAAGTTGTCAATATCGGCTCTACTCAAGAAGCACTACAGGAAGATGGTGTCGGAACGCGTTCGGATGAATTCATTCGTTATAGAGATGTTGATACTGATCTGCAACGTAAGCTGATATGGAGTAGAGATAAGGGGGGCCAGGAATCCCACAAGTTTTATGGAGAATCAGCACCGTTCCTTCTCTGGAATCGCTTACTGAAAAATCTGAGGGACGAAAATCCATTGCAAGAGGAAGAATTAGTAACAATGTTCAGAGAGCGAGGTGTCCACGTCACCAAACTCGATAAACACCTTGAGAATTTAATTCAGAAACTCAAGATGGTCACTGGCAAAACACATAAACACATTCTGACCAAATGGTTTGATCGTGGTGAGGGCACTATACGATTGGCTCCAGTAAACTAAGTTTTAGCCCTTAAAAAATAAGGAAAGGATAATGTACGCATGCAAAACGATGAGCATGCAATTTCTGACCTTGGCCTTGCAAGCGCCCTCTGCTGTCTAGGCTACCAGATAGTCTCTATGGACAAGAGCGAGCCTCGTCGTGTTGTATTCCAATTCCAAGTACGACACGGAATTGAACAGGCTATAGAGGACTATTGGAACGGCTCACTCACACTACCGCCAGCCGCCTTATTTACCCATCAAAAGCTGCTAAAGCAGCGTATTTACGCAACCCAATAATTGTTTTCCTATGAATATGAGTATTACACCTACACAGCAACGACCAGAGTGGTCACCACTCAATGATACCTTCATCAGTGACCTACTCATCCCCGACTGCAACATACAAGCAGGTTCCGCATCAAAGGTTGAAATCATTCTCAATGAAACAAACTACCGAAAGTATCTTGAGGAGAACCCAAAGAAAGACCTGTACTTCCTTGCTGGCGTAGATCCCGAGCGTGGAATGGAGAGAGCGGGTGATTCACACGTATGGAAAAAGAGCCACTTCTTTCTCGATTATGATATTCGAACAAATGAGAAAAAGATTTCCGATGAAGAGATAAAGGAACTTGCTCGCTGGTTGAGCAGAGCACTTGCGGATCATCCGATACTACATAGGTGGAGATACATAGTTTTCACCGGGAACGGTCTCCATGTTCACTACATGGGCGACCCCGTGGAGGTGAAATCATCTGAAGATTGGCAAAGGGGCATGAGATGGTTGCTCGATCAAGCAGCTGCGCATACACAATTAGAACCAGATCGAGGATGCACAAACGTCGCACGACTCTGCCGCCTTCCGGGTAGTTATAACAACAAACACGATCAACATACTCTTGTCGAGATTCTGGAATACCAAGATCGCACCATTGATTTATCAGGGATGGAAAAGTTGAGAGAATTGTTAAAAGAGCAAGGAACATTAGAAAAGAAGATCGACTCGCAAGATCAAGTACACAGGGGTATTCCAGAGGGTGCCCGCAACACCAGTCTTACAAGTATAGCTGGCTCATTGCATCGCAAAAGTCTCAGTGAAACCGCTCTGCTTGCGACTCTGAAAAATATCAATGCATTGGAATGCAAGCCGCCTCTCGATGACAGAGAGGTGGAAAATATTGTAAAAAGCATTTCAAAGTACCCCGTTGCCGGGAAGCGAAATGAGAAACCTACGAAAGCATCCAGAGCGATTATTGAATGTATCGCCGATGTTCAGAGAGAAGAGGTTACTTGGCTTTGGCAAGATCGCATTCCAGCGGGAAAAATTACCATGATCGACGGAGACCCTGGCTCGGGAAAATCTTGGTGCTCAATGGCGATTGCATCCGCAATCACTACTGGATCATCGCTGCCTGAAGACTCTACCAAACGTGACCCAGCAAATGTCTTGCTCTTGGCAGCAGAAGACGGACTCGCCGATACCATACGCCCTCGCTTGGAGGACATGGGAGCGAATTTGGAACATGTGCAAGTGCTGACTGCTATCTGTAATGAAAAAGGCGAAGAGCGGTACCCCTCTCTTGTAAATGATCTTGCTTCCATTGCAGAAGAATTGGAGAGACAAAAATACTCTTTGGTTATTATCGATCCACTCAACTCGTACATGGGTGCGGAATTGAATACGGACAAGGATGCCGCTGTACGTTCCGTGCTTGACCCTCTGGCACGCTTGGCAGAACAACATCAAGTAGCTGTTCTGTGTATACGGCACCTAACAAAATCAGGGCGTGATAAAGCAATATACCGCGGGCAAGGCTCCATTGCGTACACCGCCGCATCGAGGGTTGCACATCTGGTAGGGATCAATCCTGAAAACGAAGAAGAGCGAGCAATTATTTGCATAAAGAATAACCTCGCGCCACCACCGACTGCGTTGGCATTCGGAGTACATAAAGGAAAATTCTCTTGGAATGGGGAAACCTATCTCACCGCTGAGGATTTACTTTGCACGCATCAAGCGTCCGAAAATCGGCATCCAGCACTAGATGAAGCAATAGACTTTCTACTTACTATCCTTGCCAATGGTGCCCTTCCCTATACAGAAATAGAACGGCAAGCCAAGGATGCCAACATTGCAGAACGAACACTCAAGAGAGCCAAGGCCGATCTTGACGTAAAATCGCGAAGAGAAGCCAATGTTTGGGTGTGGGAGTTACCAGAGTCAGCCAACACTGCCAAGAGTACGCGCTCGACACCCTTGGCACCCTTCAAAAAAATCAGTTCTTCCCAGCTCCCTTTTTAATGTCATCATCTTCTGCCACTCATCGGCGTGGGGATGATGGGCAAGAGCCTCTATCCACAGAAGAATGTCGACAGTTGCTAGGAAGAGCGGATATGAGTGACAAGGAGATAGAGGAATTGCTAAATGGACTCCGTGGATTTCTCTCTCGCTTCCTCGATGATTACTTCAAAGATGAATTTGCGGAAAATGACTTGTAATATTAAGTTATGTATTGTAACATCCAGATACATATTTCCATGATCCCCACAACTAACAAATCGCAGGAATTCTACAGCCTCCAGGAGATAGCAGAGAAGCTAAACCTTAGTCGCATGACCGTGTATCGCTATGTACGCAGCAAGAAGCTCCCCGCCTATCAGTTCGGTCGTCACTACCGCATCCGAAAAAGCGACCTTGAAACCTTTCTTGCTCAATTTAAGTTCTAACCTTTATCATGCCTAAACAAGCAATAATCTACTCAAGGGTGTCCTCGATGAGACAAGTTCGTGAGGGGCATGGCTGCGAAAGCCAAGAGCAACGCTGCAAGCAATATGCAAAGATGCAGATGTACGACATCATAGAAACGTTCCGCGATGAAGGAGTATCTGGCGGACTCATTGATCGTCCGGGTATGCAGGAGCTACTCTGCTTTCTCGATAAGAAAACCAGAAATGAACCGATCGTCGTAATCTTCGACGACATAAAACGCCTTGCTCGCGACATCGAGGGACATTTTGCTTTGAAAACTTCAATCTGCACACGCAATGCAACGATTGAAAGCCCATCCATGCGCTTTGATGATACGCCTGAAGGCAAGTTTGTCGAAACAGTACTTGCTGGAGCAGGAGAGCTTGAGCGCAATCAGAACAAAAAGCAGGTTCGAAACAGGATGCAGGCACGTCTCGAATCAGGATATTGGGTCTTTGATTATCCACCAGGTTACAAGTACGAAAAGGTAGCTGCACATGGAAAGCTTCTTGTAGCTGATGAACCGAAAGCAGCCATCATCAAAGAGGCCTTGGAGGGATATGCAAGCGGACGCTTCCAATCACAACTTGATGTGCAACTCTTTCTCCAAAAGCAAAACTTCACACATCGCAGTGAACCCGGAGTCGTGCACCATGAACAGGTGCGACGAATACTCACACAGGTTCTCTACACAGGATACATAGAGTACACTCCGTGGGAAGTGACGCGACGCAAAGGACACCACCGGGGTCTAGTAAGCCTTGAAACCTATGAGCGCATTCAGGAGCGTATCGCGGAAAGCGAATACCGCAAGTACCAAAAGGACATCAGTGACGATTTCCCGCTCCGTGGTTTTGTTGAATGTGCAACATGCAGGAAACCGCTGACCGCAGGATGGACAAAAGGGCGTAGTAGCAAGCACCCGTACTACCGTTGCCAGACAAAGGGATGTGCTATGCGCAGTAAGAGTATCCGTAAGGCAGACATCGAAAAAAGATTCACCGAACTCCTTGCCACACTTAAACCAAGGCCGAACGTCATGAGGGTTGTACAGCACGAATTCACGGTGCTATGGGAGCAACGCATCATCAACATTGATCAGATACACAAAGACCGGGAACAGAAGATCGCAGAGGTGGAACTTGAGATAAAGCAATGCATAGAGAAGATTAAACTCAGTAGCAGCACTACTGTCCTCCATGCACTTGAAAGGGAGATCGAGGAACTGGAATCGAAGAAACTGCGGTATGGAGAAAGTATCCAAGAAGATGAAATGCGGGACTACGACTTTGACGACGCATTGAACCGCGTGTTTGGATTTCTCAGCGATCCCCTGAAACGATGGAAAGAGGGTGATTTACGACAAAAACAACTAGTCCTGCGCATGGTATTTGATAAATCGTTGGTCTACGACCGTGAAGAAGGTTATTGCACCACAGAAAAAGAGCTCAAAATAACCCATCCAATGCAGATATGTTGCATTCAGGAGCTTGATGAAATGGAAGTTAAAAGG
>DJKT01000030.1 GCA_002436205.1 Candidatus Peribacter sp. UBA6535 | reverse complement strand
TAGGCATTAGATTTTGAAGTTAGCTACGTCTAAAGGTTTACTTTTTTGGCTGATTGTCACCATCGCTTTCTTGTAGGGCTTTCTCTTACGAATCACTTTTCCGCGTCCAACAGTTCGCGCCTTCGATGTCGTTCGCATAACGCGCACACTCGTAGCGTCTATGTCGTAGTACTTTTTAAGAGCGCTCTTTACATCGATCTTCGTCGCATTCGGAGCAACTTTGATTGTGTAGGTGCGGTCCGAAGCTTTCATACGCTCAGACTTTTCTGTTTCGACCGGGCCGACAATAACGCGAGAGAGATCCATTATTTTTTAGAAGTAGTAGGTTTCTTTTCTGCTTTTTCTGCTTTCTTTGGCGCTTGCGCACCTGCGAAGATGCGTTCTGCTTTGCCCAATGCATCCACCATAAAGATAATGTGGCGGCTACCAAGAATATCAACAGGGTTTAGATACTGTGCCATAACGGTCGTTACACCCGGGATGTTGCTTACAGAATTTGTAAGGCTTGGGTGTGCGTCTGGTGTAACAATTAAAATCTTTCGCCCGAGATCTACCGGCATTTTTTCGAGCATTTTGACTGCGTCTTTGGTCTTGATGGTCTCCGGGTAACTTTCCAAACCGATAATTGTTCCGGCCTTCGCTTGCGCACTGAGTGCGCTAAAGAGAGATGCGCGACGCATCTTCTTTGGCATTTCTTTTACGTAGTTAGCAAGCTTACTTGGCCCAAACGACTTGCTTCCTCCACGAAGTATAGGACTTCGTACACTTCCGCGGCGAGCACGCCCTGTTCCCTTTTGTTGGAAGAGCTTGCGGGTAGAACCCTGAATATCACCACGGCGCTTTACAAATGAGATAGATTTGCGCTTGTTGCTCTGCGCGCGCACAACAGCCTGGTGCATCAGCCCCTCATTTACTGGAGCTTCAAAGAGGGCCTTAGGAAGCGTTGCCGTTCCTTTCTTTGTGCCGGTTGCTGTATAGACGTCGATAGTCATTATTCTTTAGATTCGGAAGCAGATTCTAAGGTGATATACACATTTCCGCCGTTTGTCCCTGGGATTGGTCCTTTTACGGCGATGACACCCTTTTCGGCATCACAATCCATAATTTGGCGTCCTTTTATGGTGACTTGATCCCCTCCCATTCGTCCTGGCATTTTCTTTCCTTTCATAACACGACCTGGATATTCACACATTCCGATAGAACCTGTGCGTCTGTGGTGGTGACTACCATGAGTTCTAGGACCCTCAGAGAACTTGTGTCTTTTGATAACTCCCTGGAATCCCTTTCCTTTGCTCTTTCCGGTAACAGAGACGAGCGCTTCTTTGACAAATTTTGTGCAATCGAGCTGCTTTCCAGCCTCCAGCCCCTCAAGACTGTCGACTTTCCACTCCTTTATATCTCCGTAACGTGTGTGCTCATTTCCTTTACGAGTCCTCCACTTTTTAGGCTTCACCCCGAGTACAACAGCGTTGTATCCGTCTTTCTCCTCAGTTTTCGTCCTTATAACAGTATTTGGCTCTACTTGGAGGTAGGTCACAGGCACTGCATCCCCATTCTCTAGGAATACGCGACTCATGCCGATTTTCTTTGCAATTATACCGTTACACATAGTCTTGGAGGTTCATCTGGCGCAGGTAGTGCGAGCACATTGCGCTGAAACATCAAGAGTTCGTTAAAACTAACGAAGCTGGGGTAATTTAAAGAGGAATGGTGGTGAGGTCAACTATTTTACTACGATTCCCAAGGAATATTAGGAACCCACCAGAGCGTATCCTCGTCAGGGTCTTCACGTATCACTTCAAGCTCTTCTGCTCTCAGTCTATCTCGTTCCACAAAACTCTTGCTTGCCCTCTCTTCATCACCAAGCTGTCGTTCAATCTCACCAAGAATATGATAATTATAGGAGAGCTCATCTTGATCCATGGCGATCACCAGACTGATCCGAATCAATGCCTCCTGAAGATTGCCTTGCCGTAAATGAATTTCTGCAGCGGCAGTCAATAATCTATTGTCAAGCTTGCATAGGGCAATCGCATCATCAACTGCCCGCAATGCCACCTCATCATTTCCAGCCTTCCAAGAGACAAGAGCTAGCTCGTAGCTGTAATAGAGCGGTCCTTTTGTCCCTTCATAACCGCGTCTATTGCATACTTCGATAGCTCGTTCCAAATCAGCTGCAGCGCTATTAAAGTCTTCGCCTTCGAACTCGGAGCGTTCGGTGACCACCCGACTCCTCAGAACACTTCTCCCGGAGATGCACGGAAAAGATTGCGTGCTTCCTGGGAAGATCTGGGACTCACCTGCGAAGGACTCGCGGGTGACCTGTGGGGCCAACGGCTCATCACAGGCTTAAACACGAATGCCTACCTAACGGCGTTCCGGGAGATTCTGCAGTTTGCAGTTGATCTCGGCATTCCCGGTGTTCGCGTGGACACCACAGAAGACCCATGGGGTACTGGGACCTGTCCAAAACGAGGCGATGCCCGTTAACAAGGACAAGTACGGCGGTGACGGCACCGTACCAGTAGTTGAACACGAGGTCGCAATCGAACGTGTTACCAGCACGTGGCGTCTGTGTGCCGCTGAGTGTGAGGCTGTGGGCAAGCGACTTCTCTGGGAGCCCGAGCCCGGCTTCGCGCTGAACAAGATGGGTGACATCCTGCGCGTAATCGATGGTGTGAACCACAATAACTTCAGTGTGATGGCAGACGTTTGTCACGCTCATCACATTGCAGAGCTCGGTTCGCGCCAACCTGGGAAAAAAGAAATCCTCCCTGGTGGCATCGGCGAGTTCTTCAGTCGACTGAAAGGCAATGTCGGGAGAGTTCACATCATCGACAGTGATGGTGGAATCAATGAACACCACACGAGCGTTCACACTCCGCTCTTCGATGGTTGTCTCAACTTCGATTCGTTCATGCGCAACATCGCTGCAAGTTCAGACGACCCCGTGTGGACGATTGATCTTTGCTTTTTTCCAAACGCTTGGGAGAACGCAAGAAAGTGCAAAGATGGGCTCGATCGACTCATCTCTCAGCACGGTTGAGAGGCGCTTCACAGCAACACACAAGGCCGCCGATCATTTGTGCGATTCGGCGGCCTTTTTTGTCAAAAGGAGATACCAAAATAACGGTTGGGAAGAAGAAGGGGGTCTGCTGCCCTTTACAAAGCCAATACTTGTGGTATTATGCCCTCTTATGAGCACCGATAATTCATCCTACAAAGCAAGAGACTGTATTGCTGCATTGCAGCGTGTCCACGACAATTTACCAACGGATGCAACGGCCATATTGGAGCTTACGGAAATACAGCGCATAGCCTTTTTACATGGGTGCATGCATCAAAAGGAAAGTGACTCTGATGCTGCAGATCTTGCTCCAAAACTCTACTGCAACAGGGCTAAGAATACGATTCGCATTGGTGACGTTGGACGAGAGAGGATGCAGTCACTCCTCCAAAAGAGTATTGATGCATTAAGGAGCCAGTTTTTTCCTCCTCAGAAAGAGGAGAAGGAAGACCCGGGGGTAGTAATACAAAGAAGGAAGAACATGGCACTAGAACACAACCCTCCAGATGGTGGCCTTATCGAAGTTACGTTTCAATTTCCACAGTGGATAATGCGTATTGTTCTACCGGGAAAAGGCCGAGCTGAGATATCAGGATACAACCTTGAATACATGCATATTCTGGAGCAAATTACACTGATGGAACAATGTCACGCACAAGCAATAGCACTTGCCGGACAAGGACGCTCTGTGTCAGAGATCAAATCAGAGATTGATGGGATGGTGAATCCGTAAATCTACAGACACTCCCCCCACAGTCCCCTCTGCGCATTCTGTGCTTCAAGCTGTGCGTTGTTGTAATCCTCTTCTCGTGGATGAGAGAACCACGGATAGAATCGTGCGAAACCTTCTGATAAAAGCTCACGTCCGACGTCTTCCCCACGGAAGTGAATGTACCTAAGGAGTCTTCCGTATTTGTCCCTGTTGTCTCCCGGTTGCCTTAAAAGCTCCGCGCGGTTTTTCCCAAGCTTCTGCCTAAGGTATACAAATGCTTCTGAACTAAAACACTGCGCTTTGTCCTGGAACAAATCTACTTCAGGTGCATCGATACCAATAATGCGCACTGTTTCTTTTATCCCATTATTTAGTCGCACTTCGACCGTGTCTCCATCGATCACTCGATTGACCGTAACGCGCTCTGCTTTCTCCTCTTGATTCACTCTCGATACCGATCGAAAGCGTTTGCGGGTTTCTGGCCCTGTCTCTCGTGGGGCAGACCCCGCTCCGCCACAGTTAAACGAGAAACGCTTTTGGATGCGCTCACTTACACGCACAAATGCTGTTGGGCTTTGAGCAAAACGCTTGCGTATGCGCGTGCAAAGACTCGTGCGAAAACGGTTATAGCGTTTGAGCTGTACATCATCCATCGTTGTTGGATGAAAGTGATACTGCCCATACGTAAATCCGTGTCGCTCGCAATTCGTCTCACACCGATGCCCTCCACGACTATCCGTAGCACCCGAGTGCGCAAGTGCAACAGTCGGAAGAAAGAGAAGTGCAATGATCCATAAGCTTCGTACCATGAATTTAAGTATACACTTACACAATTTGCTTCACCAGCATCAGTATCCACACTACTTTACAGGCAACGTGTAATAGTTGATCGACCTTAAAGGTAAAGCGACCTTCCATTTTTCCGTAATCAATCACTCCGTGACAGATAACTTCCAGTATTGCCAGGATAAAAGACCCCGTAAAGAATCCGACAAGCCCTCCGTGAATAACGGAATGTGCGGCGAGATAGATATACCAAGATTCTGGGTTGTTCTTGCGATTTTTACGTTTGATCATGTTCTCGTTCTGGAGCCCAAAATCGCCAAGGGCGTGTCCGAAGAGGAGAAGAAAGAAGATGTCCATGGGCACCAGTATACAATATCTCCTTATAGGTGTGCCACCTCTTGTACAACCAGTTGTGACTCGAGGAATTGTTTGAATTTCTCCTGCGCCTCTTTGATGCTTAATTGATCATTATCGATCAGAAGATCTGGATTTTCCGGTGCTTCGTACGGACGATCCTCTGCCCCGAGTCCACTACGTTTGATGTACACCCACGTCGGGTCACACATCACCTGCAATTCCTGACGAACAGATTCAAATGGAGCAATAACTGCAACTATGACCAAGTAGCCACTATCTCTAAGAAGTGCTGCAAGTCTCGCAACACGCATGTTATGTTTTCGTCTATCCTCCGGGCTAAAACCTTCATCACGAGAAACGGTATCCCGCATCTCATCTCCATCTAGCACTACTACCCGTCGCGCTAGCGGATTGGAAGTGTCCATCTGCTCATTGATATGCTCACGCATCGCAAACGCAAGTGTGGACTTTCCTGCTCCACTATTTCCGGTTAGCCAGATAACGGGGAAGCGTTTACTCATCGTACTTTGAGGTGAGCATCTTTGTCGTATTCTTTTCCTGCTTCGTCATACAGTTTTTTACGAATGTCTGTCGCACTGATGTTTTCCGTTTGTTCATCCAATTGAATGAGCTCGTACCCAACATCACGCCCAATAAAGACACTGAGGTTTGCACCGGGGTCGGTAAAGACCTGTATCTCCACTTGGGTTTCATCCGGGAATGCAGCGCGAATCATTGCCTTGCGTTTTTCGAAGTCAAATGGATTTTTTTCGGTCTTCTCTGTTTCACGCATCATGACAATGCAGCAATCACATGTTTCGAGAATCTTTTCGATGCACTTTTTGTGTCCATCATGAAAGGGTTGAAACCTGCCAACGAAGAGTCCTGTTTTCATAGGAGAGAACTGTAATACCATAAGAGAATTATCGCAACCCGTATGCGTTTTCTGTTATGATCAACCCATGTTTTGGGCTGATGACATTGTCGATCAAATAGAAGAGCGCTTCGCTAAAGAAATTCGCGAAGGGACTCCACTGATCATACGTGATGAAAAAACACTCTCTGGAAGAGTGCACATTGGAAGTGCGCGCGGGATTGTACTCCATGGATTAATTGGTCAAATCCTGACAGAACGCGGTACTGCGAATGTGAATATGTTTGAGCTCAATGACAATGACCCAATGGATGGACTGCCCGTATACGTCGACCAAAAGAAATTTGAACCACACATGGGAAAGCCGCTCTTTGCAGTCCCTGGCATTAGCGATAGCGATGAGAATTTTTCTACCGGATTTGGGCAGGAGCTTATTGCAGCAATGGAGCCGATGGGTATTCCTATTCAGTGGTATCACCCGAGACCGCTCTATGCAGAAGGAAAATTCAATGAAGTGATCAAAGAAGCCCTAGAAGGTGCCAAGCGCATTCGAGAAATTTACTTGGAAGTGAGCGGTGGCGGGAAGCCTGATGACTGGTTTCCACTCAATGTGATATGCCCGACTTGCGGCAAAATGGGAACGACAAAAGTGACAGGATGGGATGGGAAAGAAGTAACGTTTGAGTGCAAAGAAAAGTATGTAGAGTGGGCTGAGGGATGCGGATATACAGGATCTATGAGTCCATTTGATGGTAAGGCAAAACTCCCATGGAAGGTGGAGTGGGCCGCGAAGTGGAAAGTACTTGGGGTAGACATAGAAGGTGCCGGAAAAGACCACTACGCCTCAGGAGGTTCCCGCGAAGTTGCCGCACTCATCTCAAAAGATGTCTTTAACTACCCTGTTCCATTTGATATTCCCTATGAGTTTTTCAATCTTGCAGGAAAGAAGATGAGTGCCAGTAAAGGACTTGGTGCTTCCGCCAAAGAAATCGCTGATATGCTTCCGCCGAAGATGCTAAAGTTTTTGATGATTCGCAAAGAGGCACGCGTGCCAATAGATTTTGATCCAGAAGGAAAGACGATCCCCAATTTGTTTGATGAATACGATCGCTGCGCAGACCACTACTTCAACCGTCACGCAGAACCATACGTTGGTTTCGCTCGTGCATACGCTCTTGCACAAACTGATGTCACCAAAGAACCTGAGGACTTGTGGGAGATGCGCTTCCAAGCCTTAAGTTTTGCTGTACAAATGCCACATCTAAACTTAGAAGAAGAAGCAGCCAAACTTAAAGGTTCAGCCCTTGCAGAAGCCGAGAAGACAGCCCTCCATGAGCGTGCGGATTACGTAAAAAAGTGGCTGGATACTCTGGCACCTGCCGAATACAAGTTCGTGATTCAAGACAGTGCTCCGAAAGATCTAGAGCTGAATGAAAATCAGAAAGAAGCTCTCGCGGCACTTGGAAAAAAACTTGGTGACCTCAAAGAGTGGACGGGCGAAACCGTGCACGACAAAATCCATCGTACAAAAGAAGAATTTGATCTGCCGCCGAAAGAAATTTTTCAACCACTGTATCGCATCTTTCTTGATAGAACGAGTGGGCCTCAGGTTGGGTGGTTTTTATCAACAATGGAGCAGAAGATAGTCACTGAGAAATTGCAGTCTGTACTATAATTGCACCGTGACAGAATTACTTCACACGTACAAGCTCATGTTCACGTAACAATGCAAAGAGTGTTTGGGCGCCTATACGATGTCCGTTGGGGTTTAAATGACCCTGCCAGTACGGCAACACCTCATCTCGACGTGCATCGAAAACGTCAAGAAAGGAAACAAACGGCCGATCAAGTTTCGCAAAGAGGGATTGTAAACGTTTTGTTCCGTATCCCCGTTCCAGTTTTATGGAAGAATATGATGGTTCGCTCATGTAGGAATCCCACATGTCTTCTGTATTCTCTATTTCAATCCGCGGAGGAATGGAATAGGCAACGAAATCTATGTTCCTTTTGTGTAAATCATCCGAGAGCTCTGCAATGAGAAGTTCGGTAATCCTCCATCCTTCCTTTACCCACGAAAGCTGATCTTCTTCACGTGCATGTATATTGGAAAATCTTGAGGCAGGAAGAGTGGCGTTATATTCAAACATTTTCTCCCGCATAATTGTACTGATAATAGAGGTTCTCATCGGACCTTCGACATTATATTTTGCTCTTTAAAAAGATTTTTCCAATGCGTTAAAGAGTGCTGAGTGTCGCCGCAAGACGTTTCGAATCGGCTGTCCGCTTGTCCGCCTGAGAGAGCCGTCCCACCGCTCAAATGCATAAGGGCGATATGGGTAGTCATCGCAAATATTCAACCCACTTTTTGCGTTGTTACACACGTCATTACCCGGAAGAATTTGCAAGATGACTATATCTGGATCTAAAGCGTAGCCTATTTCTTCGAGCATAATCATTTCCTCCAGTGTTCCAAAACCAGATGCGGCAAGACTGATCACCTCCCACTTGTCCAAAGCTTGCCGATCTAGAAGTGCCTGTAGCTGTCGCATTCCGGTATGCTAAATTTGTACCCTCCGGCCCGCTGTCATGGAATCTCCAAGAATGACTATTCGTTTTACTCCATCGGGTTTTTGCTGCTTGTGATCTACATCTCGTACACCGATATTGTTAAATGCAATTTCGGTATTGTGTTTCTGGCTTATGCAAAGATCATCACAGGGTCTGACAACCTCTGAACCCACTGGTAGTCGTCGACCAAGCACTTGGTGCACAGGGTTATCAAGAAATAATCTTGGTACGCCTTTCAATCTGGCAGCATATTCGCCGATCCCAATCGTAATACTGATAATGCAAAGTGCCAGGAGAATATTAATGCAACGATCACGATTCATTGCTGTGATAGTACCATTAGGACTCACTTACCCAACATCCTTTCTTTATTTGCTATACTTCAATCATGACTACTCTTCTTCAACATGCAGACTACGGCCACCTCCTCCCTGCAGCTCACGGGCTACTGGAAGAGCACACAGATCAAACGACAGCGCATTTGATTGCCACCGGAGCCGCAATGGAAGCACTTGCCAAAAAGTTTGGTGGAGACACGCAGACATGGAAAGTTGCCGGCATGCTGCATGATTTGGATTGGGATAGCCTCGATAAAGACTACGAAGCACACTGTGGAGGAAAGCTTGAGGAACTGCTACAGACGATTGAAGCCCCTGCGGAATTGCTGGGTGACATCCGCGCGCACTATCAATCTAAATACGGCGTGGAGTATCCACTGGATACAGAGCTTCGCAAGTGTTTGTACTGCGTTGATGAACTGACAGGATTTATTATTGCAGTAACACTCGTGCGTCCCAGTAAGAAGATTGCGGATGTCGAGGTACGAAGTGTGAAGAAGAAACTAAAGGACAAAGGGTTTGCCGCTCAGGTAGATCGGGAGCAGATTGGATCGTGTAAGGAGCTACTGGATATGGAACTTGAAGAATTGATCGAAATTGCGCTGGACGCGATGAAGAGTGTGGCAGATGATATTAACCTTTGATGCACAACTCTCAACAAGATAACGGCGCACCCATGCATTACCCCCCGGGCATTTTCATTCTCCTATTGTAGGACTGAATGCCATTAAAGAGCGGGAAGAAGATATTTTTGCAAAAGATCCATACGAGCCCATCTGTGGAATAGATCTGCATATCGATGCACAGTTAAAGATGCTTGCCTCCTGGACTGCATATGACATGTCTCTGGACGACAAAACAATGCGCTATACAACAGAAAGCCAACAGAGTTTTAACGAAGCAGATGCCACGGTGTTGCAAAACATCCTTCGTATGTTGCAGCCTCACCGCTACATAGAAATTGGCAGTGGCTATAGCTCTTTCATGGCATTGGATACCAATGAATATTATTTGAATAACACTATGCACTGCACTTTTATCGACCCACATCCAGAAATACTGACATCGCGACTGAAACCAGGCGATACCGAATGCATCTCTATACTCCCACAGAAATTGCAAAACGTAGATACAAGTGTATTTATGAGTCTCGAGGAGGGTGATGTGCTTTTTGTAGACTCCACGCACGTCCTCAAAACAGACAGTGATCTCTGTCATATATTGTTTCGCGTTCTTCCAAACATTGCTCCTGGTGTCTGGATACACTTCCATGATATTTTTTGGCCTTTTGAATACCCAAAAAAATGGATCGAAATAGGAAGAAACTGGAATGAGGTGTATGCGATTCGCGCATTTTTGTCTAACAACCCGTCGTATGAAATACAGTTTTTCACGTCCTACCTGCAAACAGGTCTTCCTGTTCTTTTCGATCAGGCGTTACCGCACTGCAAAGGCAACGGCGGTAGTTTGTGGATTAGAAAAATCTCCTAAGAGACCACCCACTTCTTCTAACTGCTCTACATAATGGAATGTTTGTAGCACCCATTGCTCTGCTTCTAACACAACATCACGCAATTGAGGAGTGTAAACACACTGTTCATCTAATTCTTGATTTGCTTTGTTTTGAGGTTCCAAAGAGAAAAAAGTCTCTTCGGGTATACGCTCTTCTGCAAGACTAAGAGCATAGGAAAGATCTTCAGTAAGACGCTCCAGTTTTCCTACAAAATCCACTGCATCTCCATTTGGGCCTAAATAATATCTATAGACACATCCTGCTATTCCTTCCGGATAATACCGTAATGCATTGCGCACAAACTGCGTAAAATCATTGGAAGCACATTTATCAATAGGCACAGATTCCGGATGCCATCCGTGTTTCATGCGATGTTTCCAGTACGACTGATACCACGTGAGTGGATGACGGACAAAACTGAAGGTAAATTTTTCTTCCATCTCAGGAGGTAAATCTTTCACTCTATCGTGTGGCTGACGTGCATAATTATGCAGCCTTCTTTTTGTTGCATCTCTATGAATAGTTTCTGCCTGTACAAGGCCTGCATTCAGCAACACTTCCCGTACCCACGTCCCACCTGTTTTTGGAATGTGGAGAAATACCGATCGGGGTAGAATAAGTGCCATAGCAGCATGGTGACAGAACTCATCTTCAAGTCAATGTTCAAAAATTATGCTGCTATAAAAGTAGATAACGTGCTTTGAGGCACAAAACCACTTTCTAAATCCTGCACCAGCTCCTGTACAGAAGGCTGACCAAGATGCTGAAGAATCTCATCAAATTCTGAGCCATAGATACGATATGCTCGTTTGCATTCATCAATAAACTGCTCATCATTTCTCCAATGCTGATCGAGGAAAATTGTATTGAGCTTCCCTTTATATTTTGAATCTTTCTGAAAAAATTTCTCAGACTGATTATTTTGCGCACGTAAAGACAAATTACCACCAATGATATGGCTATCTGTCGTATACCAGCGAGAGAATGCTTCGGAATCAAATGATACACCGCAAAGAGAGCAGAGAGATTCAATAATCTTTTTTGGGTGTAGAGCTAGGCTTCTATAGCATAATTTCACCGTATCAGCGTGGTATATTCCACTGTACTTCGCTTCATGATTCTTGTATGAATTCATCAGATTCTTATAAATAACACTATACTGGGCAAACCACTGTATCGCGTTTTTCTCCTGTGAATGCTGCACGCATGAATAGGCATATTCATGAGGAGTCTTGCTAAGAAATATTCTGATATAACGCAAATCAGGATCCAATACCTCCATCATTCTTATGCTTTTTGAGGAATCCACAACAACATCGCATTTGTATTTTGCAAGACAATCCGCATAAAACTTCTTTGGATTAATATCTTTAAAAAAAGGGCACTCGACAACCTTTTCTTTGCATTGAACGCAACATCCGTCTTTTCCCATTGGCATATAATAATGTACAACTTCTCCCAGTCCACGAATACCGTTTTGTGAATTGAGCAATTGATTCAGCAGGCTACTACCGGAAAACGACGTCCCAAATATTTGAATAACAGTTTTCAAAATGCACAACATAATGTTTCATATTTCTTAGCATTGTACAAGTGTAGTATATTCTTCATTACAATGACTGATCGTAATAGCATAGAACGCAACACAGAAGTCTGGCAAAACTGGGACTGGTCTTTGCATGGAGAAGAGTGGACACCATCTTATGCCTGGAAACAACATATTATTGATCGCCTCATTATCCCCTATATGAAAGAAGGAGGAGTGATTTTAGAAATTGGACCCGGAGGAGGACGATGGACAGAGGAGCTTATTTCTCTAGCAGATACACTTATACTGGTAGACCTCTGCGAAGCGTGCATTACACACTGTCGTCAACGTTTTCAGGGCCATACCCATATTCAATGTATAAAAAATGATGGAAAAAGCCTTGCCGCTATGTCCAGTAACAGTATCGATTCCATTTTTTCATTCGACGTATTTGTACACATAGCTCCTGATGATATTGCATCATACGTTGCAGAATTTCATCGTGTACTCAAACCCGGTGGCATTGGCGTCATTCATCATGCTAAAGAGGGCCGTAATACCGGCTGGCGCAGCGATATGACTGCGGAGAAATTTGCATCTCTTGTTCAGAATAATTCGCTACATCTTATCACGCAATTTAGTGGTTGGGATGACAATGGAAATCCTATGATGCAGTCGCAAAAAGATGTGTTTACTGTGCTGCAAAAACCTGCCTGAACGGCCTATTCTTTCGTGCGAAAATCAATTATGCTATTCCTCCTATGGATAAATTATGGAAAAGCATTATTCGACCAGCTATTGAGTTAGTGTCAGCAAAAACTCTTGTGGAAATTGGTGCCGCACATGGAAAAAATACCCGTAAACTTTTGGAGTATGCCTGTGAAGTAGAAGGCACTGTTCATGTCATTGATCCTCAGCCACTTTTTGACACCGAAGAGTGGCAAATAAAGTACGGCAACCATCTTGTGCTGCACCGTGACCTTAGCCTTAACGGGCTCAGTACACTCACCGACTATGATGTCTTGCTTATCGATGGTGATCACAACTGGTACACCGTATATCACGAACTGCTCATTGCAGAGCGCAATGCACAACATGGTACCTTTCCTCTTGTATTCCTGCATGATACCGGATGGCCCTATGGAAGACGAGATTCCTATTGGAACGTAGATATTATTCCTGCATCACACTGTCACCCATATGAAAAAAAGGGATTGGTACCCGGTCAATCTGCTCTTTCAGATGATAATGGATTTAATGCTTCTATGAATAACGCAGTATATGAGCATTCCATAAACAACGGTGTTCTAACCGCCATAGAAGATTTTCTAAAGCAAACGACGCTTTCTCTGGATTTTATTAATATTCCTGGTTTTCATGGCTTGGGCATTCTGGCACCTGCAATACTTCTGAAACAGTATCCAAAACTCGCCACATTTCTATCGCAGATAACTGTAAGCACGCCCCTTCTGAAGTACATAAAGGATATTGAACATGCGCGTACAGAACTGATTTCTCACCAATACTCGCTAGAAATGACAGGCGATAAATTATTGTCTGAGCTCCATACTGAACAAGATGAGCTGGAAAAAGAAAAAAGAATACACAAACGGCAAAAACATATAGCAACAATAGAACGGCAAAGGGTACAAAAAGAACGGGATGCAGAGCGACTTGAGAGGCAAAGGGTACAAAAAGAACGGGATGCAGAGCAACGTGAGATGCAACGTGAAAGAGAGAAGTTTCTCAGTCAACAAGAAACACTCGAGCAAACCATCCATCATATTTTTCAGACTCGCAGCTGGCGTATAACCGCACCTCTTCGTACTACCGCAAAAAAAATCCGATCTATGAGAACCAATTTCATGTATGCATTGTTTGGAGCTCTGAAAGATTTGTGGACAGATTTTGGTAAGCCATGTCCTCGTGCAGTATTTTATGTACGACACCGCCTCCTCAGTAAAAAGTGGCCGGTACGAGAGCAACAAGAAACGTTGTTACAGGCATCATCTGAACAAAAGTCTGCTTTGCACGAAAAACAAACCGAACCCAAACATGTAGAGGATGTAGTTGTTGTCATTCCATGTCATAACTACGGACACTTTCTAACCGACGCAATTGAAAGTGTGTTAGCGCAAACAGTTAAACCTAAAGAAATTCTAGTTGTGGATGACTCATCCGCAGATAACACTGCCGAAATCGCATCACGGTATGCAGACCGAGGTGTTAGATATATTCGTGGTGAATGGCGTAGTGTTGGTAATGCACGAAATGCAGGACTCAAGGAAACGAATTCTATATATCTTGTTTTTCTTGACGCAGATAACATGCTGCATCCGGATTATCTTCATCATGGACTTCAAACTCTTGAAGAAAATCCAAATGCCGCGATTGCTTACTGCAACCTACAACACTTTGGTGAAGATGATACATTGCGTATGTTTCCAGACACATTTGATTGGCAGCGCTTTGAATACCACAATCACATTGATGCCTGTGCTATTTTACGAAGAGATTCGCTGATGCAAGTCGGAGGTTTTAGCCATGGAATAGATCAGGATGGAGACTGGGTAACCTGGAGAAGAATTCTAAAGCTTGGCTGGCAAGCAGTGAAAAGTAACGGTCTCTGCTTATACAGAATTCATTCAGACAACATGTCTCACAAATTGAAGGAGAAGGGATATGCCAAGCGTTCGGGTTTTCTGGAGGAAGAAGCGACACTATGCATAACACTCAACAAAGCAGATTTATCCTCATGGCAGCAAACAGCCGCATTCCTGCAACGGCAGACATATCCTCACAAGAGTGTGCATTTAGTCATTATTGATAACAGTAATAATGCTCAACTGAAACAGGCCGTGCGAAACACATTGGAAGTTATCGATTACGGCTCGTACACATATCTACAGGAACCACTGGCTATGGCGCAAAATGTTCCTGAGAACTTGGCAGACTCTGTTTTGTTATCACGCAATCTCAACCGTCTTGCGCAAATGGTGCCGGAAGGTCTGGTGTTTTTGCTTGCAGAAGATGTTATTCCTCCAGACAACATATTCAATACACTTATTGAACACTTTTCTTGCGATATTCTCTCTGTTTCCGGTGTAGTAAAACCCGAGAATGGGCGCACAACACTAGTATGGAACTGGACCCATAAAGGGGCTCCTAGTTATATCAATAAAGGAAAGAGTGTAGAGGATGTAGGAGGTGCAGGTATTGACTGCACTGTCATGCGAAGTGCCTTTTTACGAAATTCTATTTTCCATGCTGGAAATCCGCATATGGATCCGATGTTAAACTTTTATTCACAGTTCGGTAGTAAGCAAGGTAAAAAGTCCTTAGTGGACTGGTCTGCTATTTGTACACTTTCCCAAGAACGCATCTCATGATCAGGCGCCCCCGCCTCCTTTTGCTTCCCGATGTCCGTAACTGGGCATTCCATACCACCGCAAATACAATTGCGGAGCACTGTGCAGATATCTTTGATATAGACATATATTTTACACACGAAAAACCAACATTACATGGACCATATGACATCATCCATGTGTTCTATCCATTCGAAACACATCACAGGAATTTTGATATTGGAAATGCAAAATGTATTACATCTGTTTGTAGTCATCGTTGGGAGAAGGAGATGGATACGTATAAATTTGCAGATAAACATCTTTCGCAATTCGATGCTGTTGCAGTGATAAATATCCAGTTGCTTTCTATGTTGTATGATTTGCATCCACATGTGTTTCTGTGTCCCGATGGAATCAATACTAAGATGTTCGATCGGACAGATGTAAGATCAGGGCCAATGGTCGTTGGCTGGGCAGGAAATACCAATGATTCTATCAAGCAACTCCCTCTTCTTCAGAAAGCCTGCGAAGGAATATGCGAACTTCGTATCGCTTCGGGAGACCTAGATGTAAATGCTATGGTTCGTTTTTACAATACCATTGATGTCATAGTATGTTGCTCTGAAACTGAAGGCGGACCAAGAACTCTTGCAGAGGGTATGAGTTGTGGCAATTTTCCTGTTTCTTTTAATGTCGGCATTGCGCCGGAAATCATTGAACATGAAACGAATGGTTTACTGGTAGAAGAAAAATCCATTGAAGGTTTACGGTCAGCTTTGCTGTGGTGCCAAAATAATATCGCATCAGTTCGCGGACATTGGCGAGTTAATCGTGAGTACATCCGTTCACAGCGTGACAAGTGTCACACTACAAAACAAATGGCACACATGTACCAACATGTTCTCTCCTCTACATGAAGCCACGTGTACTACTTCTTGCCGATTATCACAACTGGGCATTTGACTTCAATGCACGTGCCATCACGCGCATTTTGGGAGATCAATATACCTTTGAAACACTATTTACAGAAGACAAGCCGATCATAGACGAATCACGATATGACATCATTCAGGTTTTTTATGAAATGGAGTCATACCACCATAAATTTTTGCATGGAAAGGCAAAAATTATTAAGTGTGTGAGAAGTCATTACTGGGAGCTCAAAGGACTTTCGCCAATGCAGTGCTACTGGAAGTATCTCAAAGAAGCACACGTGCTTTGTGTAACAAGTCGAAAACTACTTTCTCGTCTTCGTGAGCTACCCATTCCGGCATTTCTTGTAAGTTCTGGTGTGGACACTGATACCTTCATCCCCCACAACGACCGCAAGGGGCCGATAGTAGTCGGGTGGGCTGGAAACGCTTCGCAACCCATTAAGCAGCTGGATATGCTAAAACAGGCCTGCGAAGGCATATGTACATTGAAGATTGTGTCTGGTGATGTATCTCATGAAAGTATGATTGATTTTTATAACTCCATTGACGTCATTGTAACCTCCTCCAAAGCAGAAGGTGATCCACGTCCAATTCTGGAAGGTATGAGTTGTGGAAATTTTCCTATCGCATTTCCTGTGGGCATTACTACAGAAGTAATAGCATATGAAGTGAACGGACTACTTGTGCCACAGAATGATTTTTCCGAGCTCAGAAAATCTCTTAAGTGGTGCAAGGACAATCCGGAAATAGTACGAAAGACTGCACGATACAATCATGAACTTATTCGCGTAAAGCGCGACTGGAAAACGACTGTGCCAAACTATGCCAATGTATACGAATACCTGCTTTCACGATGAGTAAACAATATACAGGACAGGCCGCCGTTATCATTCCATGCCATAATTACGCGGATTATCTTGGAGAATGTATAGAAAGCGTACTTGCACAAACATTGATTCCCCGTGAGATCATCGTAGTAGATGACTCATCCACCGATAATACAAAAAAGGTCGCTTCGCGCTACGTAAATAGCGGTGTTCGATATATACGTGGTGAGTGGAAAAGTGTCGGTGCAGCACGCAACGCAGGTATGAACGAAACCACTGCTCCGTTTGTTGTATGCCTGGATGCGGATGACGCCATCTCGCCATGCTACATAGCAGAAGGATTCCGAGCATTCGATAGGAATACAGACACTGCCATTGTTTATCCAGATTTAGAATACATCGGCAATAAAAGTGGAGAGTTCCTCTTTCCCGATCCATTGGATTGGAAACGGTTCGATACAAAAAATAGTATTCAATCTGCAAGCATGGTTCGAAGAGAGGCCCTATTGCAAGCGGGCTCCTGGAGTCATGGCATTGATCACGATGGTGACTGGATAACGTGGAGGCGTATCCTCCATCTGGGTTGGAAAGCGGTAAAAAGCAAAGGAATACACCGGTATCGCATCCACGACAGGAATATGTCATCAGAAGTCACTATCCCTCAAGGATACGCCAAAAGAGCCGGATTTCTAGAAGAACCAGCAACGCTATGTATCGCACTCTCAGGACGCAATTGGGCATGGCCGCTATTGAGTGGATTTTTGGAACGACAAACATTTCCACATAATTTTCTGCACTTAATACTTATAGAAACATCTCAAGATAGTAATTTTGCAACAATGGTAAAAGCCTGGCTCGCCTCCTGTGATTACTGTTCATCAACATTCATACGCGATACAACTCTACAAAAAGGATTGGCAGATGTTCCACGATCCGAAGTCACAAAGCTTGTATCGCACGCTGTCGGAAGACTCTATAACCAATTTGCACAGCTGAGCACCACAACGCTAACACTATTTCTGGAAGACGATATGATACCGCCCGATGATGCGTACCCAAGAATAATCCAAAACTTCGATACAAATGTATTGAGTGTAAATGCAGCATACAGAAGCAGAAAAAATGGATGTTCCGTCGGTTGGCTGGATTCATCTGGTACGGAATTTTCTTCAGACCATCCTATGGGCGAAGGAGTGAGCTCCGTATACGGATACGGTTTCGGCTGCAGTGCAATTCGCACCGCATACCTCAAACACAATGTGTTTCGCAGTCCAGAAGGCTTAAGTTATGACTTTGATTTTTACGATACAGCCATCAAAGATGGCTGGAAGACGCTGGTGGACTGGAACTGTGTTTGTAGGCACTACCATGATGCTTTGCGTTGGGTGTAGAACAATGACAAAATTGTCTATAGGCAGCTATCGTTTCTTTGGGATCTCCTTGATGCTGCACTATCCCCTGATCCATCCATAGAATACGATCACTCAGTTCTTCCACACGCTCAAGATTGTGACTAACCATCACTACGGTAACATTGCTGCTGATAAGCTCATCCATTGTATACATTGCCTTTTTCCGAAAGCTTTCATCACCAGCGGAAAAGATTTCATCAAGCAACAGAATCCGCGGCTTCGTGTGCACTGCTATAGAGAACGCAAGCCGCTGACTCATGCCCACAGATAGTTGGTACGGATACATATCCGCATCGGTAATACCTGCATATTCCAAAATAACATCAAAGACATCACGAATATGCTGACGCGACATACCAAACAGTGAACAGGTGAGAAAAATATTATCACGTATAGTCAGTCGATACTGTAAGCCAACACTTAAGTTGATGAGAGACGTTATAGGGCCTTCCACGTGTACCGAACCAGTATCCGGTTCGAGAATCCCTGCAATGAGTCGCAATAATGTTGTTTTACCTGAGGCATTTTTACCAACAATACCCAGTACTTCTCCTTCGTGAACATCGAAACTTACATCTTGTACCGCAGAGATACTGCGGGAATGCAGTCTTTTGCTTCCCGAAGGCAACATGTCCGCCATACGGGAAAGAAGTGTCGCATCCGTTCGTGCATGCACCCAGAAGGATTTGCTTACATTTGAGACAGAGATGACGGATTCTATACTCATAGTAGTGCGACAAAACGCGGACGAAGCTTATAAAACAAATAGTAACCTATACACAGTGTTGTTACCGCAAAGCCTATAAAATTGAAGAAAAGCTGCATGGATGGGATGCGGTTATAAATGAGAAGCTCACGAGAAAGATGGATACTATAATACAGAGGATTGAATAGACTAACCTTCGCCCCAAGACCTGTTTCGGTTAGAGTATAAAAAATCGGCGTAGCAAACCACCATGCTCTGGTGAGCACAGACCAGATTTGCTGTACATCACGAAACAGTACATAGAGAGTCGCAAGAATAAGACCTGTGCCAAAGGTAAACAGAAAGCTTATGAATAGTACCAAGAAATAGAGAAGAATGAGCGTTGGGGTGATACCAAACCAAAATAACATCCCCAGGAAAATCAGAATTTCAATGGAATGTGTAATCAGTGCATGGAGTACAGCTGCTACCACAAGAATTTCTATGCGAATAGGAAGTGACTTTATCAGTCCCGCATTCCCAGTAATCACAGTCATACCACGTCCTGTCCCTGTCGCAAAGAAGTTCCAAGCAATAATACCCATCATAAGATAGAGAGGATACTGCTCAATAGACGCTCCCAAGCGATGAGAGAACACGAACAGCATAATACCAAAGAGCAACAACGGTCCCAGTAGATACCATACGACGCCAAGTATGCTATTTTCATTTTGCAATTTAAAATTCGACTTCGTTACTTCATAGAGAAGTGTAATGTCTTTACTAAACAGTTTAACAAAGCGCGTATACATCATTTTCAGCCTACATGGAATACCTTGTTTTCGCTACCGCGAAGACGGGGTGGAGCTTCTGTCGCTTCGCTATACACCCCCACCAAAACCACTGACGTTTTGAGAGATCATCGAACTCTTCTTCATATGTAACCTTAAACCCATTGCACTCAAGAGCAGTATGGAAGAACGAAGGAGTCATGCCCCATATCCAATTACTGGGATGCAAGATGCCCGGCTGAAAAAAGTTAACACGTTCATTGTATAGAGATTGATGAGATAATTCTTCTTTAGGATGCTCTGGCAGAAAGACGAGTCCTCGTGATGTTTCCATTTCCCGAATCATGGGCTGGCAAAAACAGAAGGTTTCTTCTGTTCGCTCAAGGATACGCGCCAACACATCCAATAAGTTTGCCTGGTGCAACATAATTGAAAATGCGATAGATAGACTATACGTTTCACGAAGAGTTGCCATGAATAAGGGGTCAGCAAAATTTTCCTTGAGGAATTCAATATCATCTGTTAAGGGACTTTCGTTTTGCCACTCTGGCGCCTCATACATATCAACCATTGTTACACGATTACATCCCAACTCACGACAAAGAATGGAGTACTGTCCATGCACTCGCCACATTCCACCGTAGTCTATAACAGATTCTGCGGGACAAACTTTCTTGAGGAGATCCACTTTGAATGCCTGCAGTAATTCTGGCTTCGTAAGTGATGACATACTAATGACAAACGTTAGGCAAAGTATATTACGCAATTCAAGGCACGATTGTCACGTTTTTTATCTGGCAAAATGCTACACTTCTATTATCTCGTCACGCTCCGGCATAAGTACCTCTCTCTCCGGGCAAGCAGCGCGAATTCGCTCTGCAAATGGACTCATCTGTTCCTCTTCCCCGTGCACTAAGATGACTGTTTTTACGCCTTCTGTGCTGCAGACGAATTCATCTAGGTCATTCATATCAGCATGACCGGAATACGCATTGATATACACGGTCTCAGCTTTCTTTTTGTAGATGTGATCGAAGATTTTTACCTCATGCACTTCCGAATCTATCACCTTCTTACCAAGCGTGTTTTCTGCCATGTATCCCACTGCAAGTACGGTGTTTCTTTCATCTTCGATTTCATTTTTTAAGTGATGGCGAATGCGACCTGCTTCACACATACCGGACCCCGCCATAATAAGCATCGGACCAGGAGTACCATTGAGTGCTTTACTCTCATCAACACTGTCTGTGTACCGCACAAGCGAGAACTGGAAGGGGTTGTGTGCACGAGCGAGGAATTTTTCGTACATCTCTTTGTCGTAGCATTCTGGGTGCTTCATAAACACGCC
This sequence comes from Candidatus Peribacter sp. UBA6535, assembly GCA_002436205.1. Classification (GTDB taxonomy): domain Bacteria; phylum Patescibacteriota; class Gracilibacteria; order Peribacterales; family Peribacteraceae; genus UBA2170. The sequence continues at coordinate 1,833 of DJKT01000030.1, read as the reverse complement.
GGTCACTTTTGTAGCCAACGGCGAATCGATAACTATAGGGATCGGAGGGATGTCTTTGGCATCCCAAAGTACATGCAAGTCGTACACAATCTCTTGTGTGCGCTCGAGAGAAAACGCAGGAATGAGCACTTTTCCTCCGCGTTTTGCCGTGCGAGTAATCACTTCTTCCAATGCATGTTTGGCAGTGCGGATATCTTCATGCTCACGGTTTCCGTACGTACTCTCGCAGATGAGGATTTCTACCGGAGGCATGTCTGCAGGATCACGAATGATGGGAAGCATGTTTCGCCCCAAGTCTCCACTAAAACCTATATGGCGCGTTGTACCCTTCTCTTGTATCTCCAGTACCACCATAGCAGCACCGATGATGTGCCCTGCATCTAGGAACTTTGCTTTGATCCCCTCGCACACATCAAACCATTCGTTATAGTTCTCTCCCTCAAAGTACTGCATACAATCAATAGCATCTTGCTGCGTGTGGAGCGGTCCATCGCATTCCATCATAGATTTTGCCAAGTGCTTGCAGTAGTACTCTTCATCTTTCTCGTTTATGTATCCGCTATCTTGTAACATCACTTCCGATAAATCTAAGGTGGCGTACGTGCAGTGAATACGGGCGTTGAATCCTTTCTTATGTAGCACCGGCACACGACCAACGTGATCTGCATGTGCATGGCTTAAGATCATGGCATCGATCTCGGCAGGCTCGAAGTCAAACTCGGCGTTTTTTACAGCAGATTCCTGACGATGACCCATAAAGAGACCACAATCTAGGAGTATACGCTTGAAGCCACTATCGGTTTCTACCTGGATTTCATGGCAACTACCGGTCACTTCTCTGGCCGCACCGTGGGGAATGATTTTCATATATTAGGTTAATGATAGCTGTTATGAGCGCATAGCAGATGCGATATCGGTCACAGAATAGCATGTTTTCTCTAAATCTCTATTGGTACTTTCTCTATACTACTGTAACAAATGATTCCACAAACTCTCATAACAGGACTAGCTCTTACGGGTTTAATTGGAAGCCCGGTAGCTTTTGATACACTAAGTGACGTAAACGTAGAACTGTATGCAAGCGCTCATACGATGGAGGATCGCGCAGCAGCTCGCGCAGCAGCTCGCAGTAGCCCTACAAGAACAGTCACCGAACGGCCAACACGTCGATCTATCACTCAAACAACAGCTGCTTCGCGTCGCCAGGCAAGACTGAATGCCAGAAGGCGCACCACAGAAACTCAACAGCCTACTGGTGACAAAACGCTTTACGAGCGAATGCAGGAACGCAGGAATCGAAGGCGTGCCGGTCAGCCAGTTTCTGTAAAGCAGCAAGTGATTGATGGTGTGAACCTGGAACGAGCCAAACACGGCCTCCCTCCTCTGCGTCATCAGATTGACTTGGAACGATCTGCGCAATTGCACGCACAAGATATGAAGAATCGGGATTATTTTTCCCATGAAAATGGGAATGGTGACCGGTCTGGAGATCGTATAAAAGAAACCGGATATGGTGCAGTAAATGCACAGGAATGTCGTTGTAGTTATAAAATCTATCTCGGAGAAAACATCGCCAAAGGTCAAAGTACTGTTGCGCAAGTCATTGAAGAATGGATGGCATCAGAAAGCCATCGCGAAGCAATGCTTAGTAAAGACTACCAAGAAGTTGGCGTCGGTATTGTCGATGACATTTGGGTCTTAAACTTTGGGAGAGTGGATATTACGCCTGTACGGTAGTCTATGTTCTCTTTGTTACTTTGTAGATACAAAGTAGTTCCGCTATCTCTTTGTCCCTTTTTTGATGAAATGTTTTTCTTCTTGGGGGACCAGGGA
>DJKT01000043.1:9838-10523 GCA_002436205.1 Candidatus Peribacter sp. UBA6535 | reverse complement strand
ACCGTAACATTTATGTATCACATGGGGTGAACCATGGGGCCGTAACAGTGTGTTACACGGGCCCCATCAAGGGCCCATATCTGAGGCCCATAGGGGGCCCATCGGAGGGCCCCTAAATTGGCCCCATCTGAGCCCCAAATTTAGGCCCCTCTGTACTCACCCGGAGGCCACCACCACGGCCTGCCTAAGGCGAAGGAAATTTTTTTTACGGGCGAATTTGAAGACCAAAAGCCGAATTCACACAAAAAATTCTCGAAGCAAATTCTAAAACAACACCGGTATCATGAAACGACGCGCACCTTTCAACCCCAGAGAATTCAAGACGCGAATCGTCATGGTGCTGATATCGATCGGCCTCGCTCTCATCGTCCGCCATTTCGCTCTCACTAATGATGCCCCCTCAGACCGCTCACCCGATTGTGAGTGTATGTGCCCAGATCATCGTGTACACGACGACAACGACTAATAAAATAAGGTACCTCATGAATACGTACAACATCCGCATCAAACAAAGTGACATCACTGTCATAAAAGGACATATCAAGGAAGGACACAAGATCGCAGCCATAAAACACGCAAGGAGTGCCGGTAAGCAGTACCCTCCCCGTGAGGTCGCAAATCCGGATGACCCTGAGAAGCTCGATTACGGTGTTGGCCTAAAATGCGCGAAAGATGCAGTCGAGGT
>DJKT01000043.1:0-9486 GCA_002436205.1 Candidatus Peribacter sp. UBA6535 | reverse complement strand
GCCCTGTTCGTCCCTATGATCAAAATCCTCAGCTTCAAAGTAGAGACTGTAGACGGTGTCGTAGAGGTCGATGTAGACGAATTGCGCATAAGACTGCTGGATGGCATGTCAGAGATGAGCATATCAGAGATGGGCCACATGACAGACCTGGCAATGTATATCGCTAAGTGGCAAGGGGATGAGATCGATGATAGTTAAACGCAGGCAGGTGTATCATGTCGAAGCGCGAATACCCCATACCTCTAGACAAGCTAGCTCCCCCAGCCCACCATGGCGGCGAGCTCATCTACTTCTACCCGAACAATGACTGGGAGATCACCGGTATTGCGTGTCATGATAGCGACGGTGCTGCTTACGATCAGTCGGGTACTGCCTTATACACAGGTATCGTCGTGAGTCACATGTACATATACACATCCGACTGTCTGTATTTCTACGACGTGCTATGTGGTGATGGCAAGATACGCCGCATGAAGTCATCGGAAGTCTACGGTATCTCAAAAGGATAACTTTTGTTTTTCCTCGTGCAAAGCTCGTCCTCATGTGGTATAATATAAATGAAGGTTGGGGTAGATAGTTCCCCTCCCTCCGTTCTTTGAATCTCGTAAAGGAAGTAGCAAATGGCTTGGCTCCATGTGTCCGGCTCAACATTGAGCGGCAAAGCTTGGGGTGACGATGGGTTAAGAACCATCGAGCAACGTAGGAAATGTCTGACCCGCAAGGGATGTCCGGTTTCCCGATCACGCACCCGCGCCAATCACATGGCCTTTACGAACAAATATTATGAGGAGCTGCTGGGGATACCCAGTAGAGTCGATGGGAGTCGACAGTCATCGTAGATAAGGCCCATGCACGCGGACCAGTTAACTAAGGTATCGCGTCTCGCTGAGGGCTGGTGAACAGTTAAATAGCCAATACCCGTACCGTGAATAAAGACGGGCTCCCATCTCTCCTCTATCCTTTTTACCCATTACACTTACACACATGTCGAATTACGATCCCACTGTACCGATGCTCCGTCAATTGCTGGCTCTCTCTATCCTTGGAAGGCTAGAGGAGGCCGGCTTTGTACAGGAGCCACCGAAACGTAAGCTCGTCAAACCGGAAATGGCCGAGAAGATCTTCTCACGAATCGTCGGTGAAGCGACGGACGGGATGAAGGTGATGGTGTACACGACTGTCATCGGGGACGGTGATACAATGCCCTACGAGGTACGCCTCGCGGGGTCTGATGCTATCCGGGTGTCAGCGGTATATGTTACCAAGGATGGAGAGACGAGGGGCCTGACAAGTGATAAGAGGGTGAATCGTACGGGGGACATCGACGACATTGTAGATCGCATGGTGGCACGTATGCGTGACGCCTGGCGTAGCTGCAAGACGGGAGCTCGTTGTTATAGCTGTAATGCTCCTAAGTTCGCTACGAAGAATGGAAAGCAAGTCTGTGCTGAAATCTGCTGGAAGAGCGATGAAGAGAAGGCCCGCGACTCTGCGGCTTTCAAGTATAGAAAGCGTCGCCGACACTGGGGATCCCGATGGTAATGAGGAGAGAATATGTCTGATGGAAATATCGTTTATCTAGATCGCAACCAATGTATCGACTTTGGAGTCGAGTACTTTGGTGCGGGTTCGCTATGCGTCCCGGCCGATGTCTTGCTACGCTCAAAGGATTACGATCGTGTACACCGAGACCTGCTTGAACCGCTGGGCCAAAGTCTCGTGCACCTCGAGCGTCAAAGGTGCGATGACCCGGGATGGTTTGGTCTTTTCGAAACTCCAAGTCGCTCTCCCGCCCAAGGCGGGTAAATGAAATTCATGAGGAATATTTTCGGCTGGCTGGGCTGGTTCTTTTGTGAGATCGCCTTCCGAGTGTGGGATCGCACCACGGATCGAGCATGGGAAGCGCACTGGATCGCCACCGGGGAAGAACGAGCTCGCCCCATCTATCAGCACCTCGGCGACTTCGTCGCTCGTGTCTTTTACGCCATCGGAAGCAAGTTCTACTATTTGGAAGACAGACCATGACAACGTGTAAACTATCACCGGTACGGTATGAAGACATCCCTCGGTATGTCAACCCCCATGATACTAATGTGACACTCGCGCTGCGGGAACGTTGGAAGGTCGTATCAACAGGGAAGAAGATTACTCCGTGGAAGACAGACCTGATCGGCGCGCTTGTTAGGTACGTACCAACATTTCAGCATCACATACTCATGAATCCAGAGGGAGGTCCTCCTCTTGGCGCGCTCGGTACTGTCTTGAGGGGAACGTGGGTCAATAATAATTCGGTTGGGCACAACTTCTACAACTTCTGTTTTTATAATATCCTTTGGCACGGCATCGGATGTAGCAAAAATATGTCTTCTCAAGCAGATTTTCTTACAAAGACTGTACGTGTCATCGACTTGATAAATGAGGAAGGTAAGTAATATTATGATAAAGATTTTATTTCTGCATGGAAAAGAATCAGAGCCCGGAGGCGAGAAGGTTAGTCGACTCGAGCGAGATGGGTACACCATTTTTAATCCCTTCTTGACGAAGCATTCATTTGAAAAGTCTGTCGCGACTGCTCAAGATATTGTCGATACTCAAGCACCTGATATCATCGTGGGATCCAGTCGTGGAGGAGCAATTGCTATGTGCCTCGAGACGCATGCGCGTCTCATCTTGATCGCTCCTGCCTGGTCCCACTATCGCCAGACGGCGGGAAAGAAGTTGGCTAGCGATACCATGATTCTCCATTCAAGAGATGATACGATTATCAGGTTCGAGGACAGTAAGCGGCTAGCCGAAATATACAATGTTACGTTGATCGAAACAGGTGTTGACCATCGAATGAGAGATGAACAGACTTTGGAGACTCTAGCAAAAACAGTGGAAGGATGTATCAGTGAAAATCCGGGACTACTTTGAAGAAGTTCTCTTGGTGAGCTTGTGCATTATTGTACTTTGCATATTAGAATATGATAGCTGGAAGAATTAATCAGGTTGAAAAGGAGCGTTGTCAATGACAGTCGGTGATCTAGTACGACCCAGGGGGGCACATGATCCTCCGTACGCAGGCTTTCCGTCAGCATCCCTCGCGAGTGATGTCGGCGTGGTCGTTGAAGTGCGCCACACGGAAGCACGTCAACCCGATTATAGAACCCCCACTGCTCTGCTTGTTTTCTTTCCTCACTTAAGTCGAAAAAAGAAGTGGTTTCATAAACATGAATTGGAGATGGTCAGTGAAAGTCGGTGATATTGTCAAAGCAGATTCGTGGTTGGAAAATATTGGTGGAAAGCTGGGCGTGATTACATTCGTACAAGATGTTAAGCACTGCATTTCAGCCAGGGTGTTGTTCGATACGGGAGTGGTTCGTATACGGTTAGATAACTTGAGACTAGCAAATGAAAGTCGGTGACACAGTAAGAATGTCTAATGACCGGAGTGGGTGCACCATGTGGCATAGGGTTGGTCTAGTGCTGGGATACTCTCGTGATATGGTGCTAGTATTTTGGGGAGAAGATTTTCCCTGTGAAGAAGAGTATCCAGAACAGCTACAGGTGGTGTGATGAAAGTCGGTGATACAGTTAAACAAAACTTCAAACTCATCGAGTTTAGAGGTAGCCGGGCGCCGAAGCGTCCTGATCAAGTTGGCGTGATTGTTGAGGTCTCTGACCGGCGAGACCAGATACCCGAAAAATATGCCAAGTGGGGAGAATGGCTCGGCCGCTCTGTTACAGTACTATGGTCGAATGGAAGACTAACCGAGAATATGGCAGAGAATTCGCTGGATGTAATTGATGAAGACAGGTGATATAGTCGCATGCCTCGGTCTAGACCCATGGGGTGAGGAGATGTCGTCGATATCAGACACCACAGGACTTGTGATTCGTGTTATTCAAGATGTAGAGTATTCACCACTTATCGAGGTCTTGTGGAATGATGGTTACGTTTCTAGAGTATCTCAAGATGAACTGGCGGTGCTTAATGAAGATAGGTGACATGGTGCGCTGGAAAAACGTGCCATGGTATCATGGGATAGTCACTGGTATTGTAGTGAGCGAGCTTCGTCACGGCATGAATTCATCTTTCGTAGATGTGCTTGTAAATGGAGAGGTGATACCTGTCAACTGGCTAGCTTTAGAGGTGATTAAATGAGTGAATACGAAGCAGTTGGAATTACAGAGGGTTTTATTGAGTGTGATGATAATGAAAAGATTATCGAAGCGTGGCAATACTTAATTGATACCGGTCTATGCTGGCGACTACAAGGATGGTTTGGAAGAGCGGCTATGGAAATGATTGAAGAGGGTTTGTGTCGTGAGGGTAAGTGAGTAGGAATGATTAGGTTCTCTTTATTAATTTTATTGCTTAGCTGCGGTCCTAACAAACTATTCAAGACCAAGTATCTTTCTTTATCAGAAAGCCCTTGCGTTGACGGTACCATACTCAATATTGAACAGGCTGGATGTGAGAGCTTCTACTGGGGAACAATGTCTAACGGTGAAATTCTTAAGATCAGGTGTACATACTCTCCCAAAGAAAGCTGGTGGACCGGTATGTCTTTTTATGCGGTGCCACATGATTATCCACTCACAAAGAGTAGTTGGGGAATGTACTGTGAAGATAGATACGTCAAGATGTTCGCGACCCCGTACAGAGCAAAACTAAAATGACAGAGCGTGAATTTATTTGTTGGTTACGAGGATATATTTCTCACGATGAAATGCTAGACAAGACACGTGTTGATAGGATTAGAGAATATTTGGAACGGCTTGAACTTGAAACCAAAAGTTAAAGAATGGAAAGGATACTGTCAGAGGTGTCACAAACAAAGTGATTCACACATCATGTCGATGTTTGACGTTTCTCTTATTTGTATGGATTGTCTAGCGGCAGAAAAAGAGCATCCCGATTACGACAGGGCCTGTACCGCGGAACTTGAAGAATTACAAAGAGGTAACAGAAATTTTAAGGGGATCGGATATTCTACTTCGGAAATCGCAAACGATCCAATTGACTGGTAACTCATCCGATGGCAGAAGGAAAGAATTCTACAATGAAGGTTGGAGATATTGTTGAAGTAAAAGATCATGTCGATCTTAACGTACATAAATTTTTGAGTAAAACCGTCTTCCCACAAAAGGGTGCGAGGGTCGGACTCATTATTGATTGTCAAGAGATGGCTGATGGATTTTATGAGTTTGAAGTAATCTTCGAGGGTTGGTCTAGTTGGTTCCGTGATTTAGAATTAAAAATGATTGATGTACCAGCGCAGGAAGCTGATGAAAGTTGGTGATCTTGTCAGTGTCAGGGATCCATTGGATAACGTAACAAAAATTGCCATGTTACTGTCAGTGCCAGAAAAGAAGCCATGGATCGGATATACTATTACAGTTCTTCTTGAGGGAAAAATCCTGGAAGTTATCTGGGACGATATCTTAGAGCTCAACAAAAAAATAGAGGATGATATTTAATACATTAGAATGAATAAGGTTGGCGGGCTCCTTTTTTTATTAACCGCGTGTGCATGCGCACGCGCAGGGCCGAGCAAACGGAAGATCGAGAGGTGCACCCCGTTGCTCGAAGAAATTCTTATCATTCAAGATTTAAGAGAAGAATTGAATCAAGAGATCGAGGTAGCGATACACGACCGCAAAGCAAACGAGCTTACAAAAGAACAATATCACGAGATATTTGAGTTGTGGATAAGTCGCGAAAATAATCTTCGTTCTTACGTGACAGAGCTATATGATAGAGCCTACAAGACGAAGTGTTTGTAGTGTAAACAGTATAGCTTATTGTTACAATATATTAAGTGAGGGGTTAGTTTGAGTGACATAGTAGAACGAGCTAAGCAATTTGCATTGGAACACCACAAGGGTCAAGTCCACGGTCCAAGACCTTTTTGGCATCATCTGAGAGATGTTGTTAATGTCTTGAAAGAATTTGGGATAAAGGACGCCGACCTTCTTGCAGCTGCCTGGCTCCACGATGTAGTCGAAGACACTTCAGTTACAGTGACGGAAGTTAAGACAGAATTTGGCGACCGGGTCGGTGTACTGGTCGATGCATTGACCGATGGACCAGGAAGAACGAGGGTGGAAAAGAAAGCGAAACCGTATCGTATGCTTCCTACCATTCCTGGTGCGACGACAGTGAAGGTAGCTGATCGTATTGCGAACGCACGTTTCTCCCATAAGCAGAGTGCGCAACGTTACTTGAAGTGTTATCGTACGGAATATCCAGGATTTTTGAAAGCGCTCCGTGTCAAGGGTGAGCTGAAAGAAATGTGGCGCCATTTAGATTCGTTATTGACTGACTAAACGTAACATTAATGTGCTGAGCCAACTATTTAGTTGCAAAGATAGAGCGTACAAAGGAGCCGGCATTTTGAGAGTTACGAAAAAACAGCTTAGAAGAATCATCAAGGAAGTGATCGAGGGACCAGACGGAGTCTGGTACGACGACCATGGCAACCAGCTCCAGCCGGACGAAAGCGCACCATGGGGTAGCTATGCAGAAAAGGGCGAAGGTAGTTTTTCTGACGTGATCGTAATGAGCCCGAACGGAGATTCTGTCTTGGTAGATGGAATGGAGACCTACACTCAAGACGTTCCATCCCAACTAGAATATGTTAGCGGTTTCCACGTACCAGATATGATAGCAAATGTTCTTGTTACAGAGCTTGAAAGACAGATGCAACAAGAAGGCTACGTTGAGATGTCTGTTGAATATAAGAACGGCGAATGGACGGGAAGCTTCTGATGACCGTCACAAAATCCGGAATTGAGGATAGTTCTAAGCAGAGATAATATTTAGTAACCGGATTATCTACTTCTCCCAGTAGCAATAGCGACATGCTAAAAAACCTTGAAGGAATATTAGAATGAAAATTACAAAGAGACACCTTAAAAAAGTCATTAGAGAAGCTATAATCAGAGAAGCCCGTAAGCCGATGACACCCGATTATGTCCTTTCATCATTGACAAAGGGAAAAAGTGTTCGTACCGGAGTGCCATTTCTCACAACGGCCATGGATGGAATTGCTTCTGGAGATTTTCGTACTTCAGCCAATGCTATCATGGATGCGCTATGGATCGATGATCCACCCATGGGCGCTGAAAAAGAACTAGAGGATCTTCTTGTTGGCGCTAGAACAGAAGATGATGTTGCAGCGATTGGGGCTGAGTGGGGCACCCGCCACTTCAGGACCAGCCCGCATATAGGCTAAAGATTTTATTAGGAGAATAATGTTATGTTAGAACTATTACAAGCATGCTGGAATTTAGTAGCAGGACTTGTCGTATCCCTTTGGGGATTAGTAGTTACAGTGTCTGTTTTGGCAGGTGATGTTCTATTACATCTACACACCGACGCACCGAGACTTGAGGGATTGGTGGTCGGTGTTGCATTGGCATGGCTCTTGCTACGAAGAGATCGGCATCCGCTGCTCCGCGTCTTAAGTGCACCTTTGAAATTGGTGCTCGATGTTTTAGACCTCGCCTGGGATCAGGTTGTAGAAGTAGCAAGTGATGGTTGGAATATCATTAACGGTTCCATTCGAGGAGCGGTAGGTTGGTGTTGGGGTAAGATTTCCAGCACTGGCTCATGGGTAATGAATAGATTGCGTGCGCTCAAAGCACGATTAGAAAAAGCTGGAGAATAAAATGAAGGTGTCCAAAAGACAACTCAGAAGAATTATCAAAGAAGAGAAAACGAAAATACTTCTAGAGCAGCCCGGATTGGGACAGCGGATCGAAACCGGCGTTCCTTTAATCGAATTCGCGCGTGCGTACATGGGACTTGGCGACGCTGTTGCCAGCCAAGTAGACGCAGTAGTTGCCGCATTCAAGAGTGGTGGACCTGATAGCGAAGAATTCATCGACACCGTCCGTAGACAAAATATGCACTCGCTAGACATAGCTTTGGAGAAGCTCCCACTTGATGGATCGATGGACTCAGACGAGGACCTGATTCTCGATGCGCTAGATAGCGCTACTTTGTTGTTTAGGGAAAGAGGATGAATAAGTTGCGTGCACTTAAAGCTCGGCTAGAAAAATCTGGAGAATAAAATGAAAATTACAAAGAGACAGCTCAAAAGAATTATTAGAGAAGAAAAACGAAAAATGATGGATGAGTGTCCTGGTGATATGGACATGGGTCACTCCGCTGACGTCGTTGAAATTAGTCCAGAACCCGTTGAGTCTGATTCTGGGTTGATGGCAGAGACAACCTCTGCTGACGGTGAGCTAGTTGTTGAAATGGAACTAGCAAGTAGGGCCCTCGAACAAGTTGTTGAGTCAGTCCAGAATGCTGCTCATCTATGCCCGGATTGTACCGGTCCAGTAGCTGCTCAAGCTCAGATAATGGAAGCAATGGTCGCACAGGCCGAAGCCCTCCAGGAGATGCTGGAGGCACAAGCTGGTCTTGTTGCAGAATCTGTTGAACTTGACTTTACAGGCGATGTCGGTGAGCTTCCTGGTGAAGATGCCTTCGCTATAGGTTACACAGCCGGCTCTCAAGGGTTATAATACAAATGAAGGTTACACGACAGCGCCTCAGGCAGATCATCAAGGAAGAGCTTGGTTCAATTGTGACAGGGAGAGAGAAAGGGATGCAGATCTCAAAGCATCCTCCTACTGGCATGACTGGGCTACAAGTTGGTGACGTTGTATATCTTACTCCTGACGCGTATGGGGATGCAGACATCCATCGATGGGGGAATGACTGGCCACCTGTAACCGTTACAGAGCTTGGAAATGTGGAAGACCTCCATGGAACAACTGTGCCTGCTCAAACAGACCCACCCTCCGATTGGGATTGGGTTGCTGGAGCAACCGGTCCAGGATTTGTTGGAGAATACGAAACTGCTCCCGGAATGGGAGACCACGAGGACTTGGTCTTTCCAATGGATGCAATAGACTGGGAATACACTAAGCGTGGTCCTAAGGAACCATGGGCAATGCCACCAGGGCCAGGAATGTTCGCCGGTGGTGGCACCACCACAGAAGCACGCTCCCTACTAGATGTGCTGGGATTAAGGAAAACATCAAAATGAAAACGCAATTTTATGGCGCTTCACTTACAAGACGCTTGCAGGAAGAGCGGGAAACAATACTGTTCGAATTAGCAAAAGAGAAGAAGAGCTTACGCCTATTATTTGAGGTTTCCGGCAATCCCCAATTTGATGCGCTAGCGCTGCAGCTAGAATTAATTCAGTTAAATGAGTTCATTCTTCCAGAAAGTCGCCTTCTAGTTTCTTGTGGTTTAGATCTAAAAAGTAAGATTGTTGAAGGAACTGTAAGAGGGATCCAAGAATATTACGAGCTGACAGACGAAGAAGCAGAGATTTTACGTGAGGGGTTCTGGGATGCTGTCCAGGCCGGTATTGGTAACTTCGCTGGTGGTGTTGATAAGGTGCTTAAGAAAGTTAAGCTCAAGAAAGAACCAGAGGGTTGGGACCAAGCACAAAAAATATTCCAAAAAGTTGCAGA
>DJKT01000057.1 GCA_002436205.1 Candidatus Peribacter sp. UBA6535 | reverse complement strand
CTGGGGCGAGAAATGGGGATCGAACCCACGACCTTCCGGACCACAACCGGACGCTCTAACCAACTGAGCTACTCTCGCCACGAGTGGACGCATAGTACAATCTATTACATCTGCAACAAAGGTAATAATATGTAATTTGGCTAAGTAAGATTTCTCTCCCTGTTTAATCAATTTCCCCCCTTGGCGAGAATACCCCTTTCTGCTAGGCTCTTTTTCGTGTCTGAAGCGAAATTCCGTACACCGAAGGGTACCAGTGATATCCTCCCAGAGGATCATCAGTATCACACCTACATCAAGAAGGCTGTGCGCCATCGCTGTAGGCAAGCCGGTTTCAAGCGGATAGATACACCTTTGTTCGAAAAGAAGGAGATCTTTGAGCGTGGTATCGGAGAGCACACGGATATTGTGGAGAAGGAACTGTTTATGGTGGGTTCCCACCACAGTGAAGAAGGTATGGAAGCGTTCGCGCTTCGACCTGAATTTACCGCAAGTATCTGTAGAAGTTATATTGAGCACGGAATGAAACAGTTACCACAACCTGTGGAACTGTATTCCATTGGACCTGCTTTTAGGCATGACCGACCACAAAAAGGACGCTACCGTCAGTTCCACCAGTTTGATCTGGAGGTTATAGGCCTTAGTGACCCTTCTCTTGATGCTCAGTTGATTCATGTCTGTAATAAGATTTTTAAAGATCTGCGGATCTTTGATCGTCTGACGATGCAGCTTAATAACATCGGAACAGCAGAGAATAGAGAGGAGTACATAGCAGCACTCAAAGATTACTTCATTGGAAAAGAAAGAAACTTACCAGATCTGGACCGTACAAGACTCGAAACAAACCCTCTGAGGCTTCTCGATTCCAAGGAGGAAGACACACAGATCTTATTAAAGAATGCCCCTACATTGGATCAATTTATCGGTGATGAAAGCAAGGAGTACCACGAAACAGTAAAAGAATACCTCGGGGAGCTTGGAGCTGAGTACGTCGAAAACTCACATCTTGTACGGGGACTGGACTACTACAATCAAACTGTCTTTGAGTACTGGGATAATGATACTGGAGGCAAGAACGCTGTTGGTGGTGGTGGACGCTATGACCCACTCATCGAAATGCTTGGCGGGCAAGCGACACCTGGGGTTGGATTTGCCGGTGGAATGGAGCGCATCATCTACCAGATGAAACAAGCAGGTGTGCAGGCTCCACACAAAGATCAGATTGATGTGTTTGTAGCGCAACTTGGACCAGAGGCAAAAAAGAAATGTCTCAGCACTATTTCTGAGCTACGCGACCTTGGTGTTCACACTCTTGGTGCTTTGGGTGAAGCAAGCCTCAAAAGCCAAATGCGTCTGGCAGATAAGTTCGGTGCCAAATACACGCTGCTCCTTGGTCAAATGGAAGTAAAAGCTGGGACCATTATCCTCCGAGATATGGCTGCCGGTAAGCAAAAAGAGAGTAAATTTGAAAAAGCAGTTCCCGAAATTATCAAACTGATTGGTAAAGAAAACCTCGACACATACGTTTTGCGTGACGGATTCAACGAGCAAGACGAAGACTAAATATCCAGATTTTTCACTCCCTTCGCATGTGTCTGGATGAATTTTTTGCGTGGTGGCACCTCTGGTCCCATCAATGTAGAAAATGCATTGTCTGCAGCTTCGATGTCATCCATCGTAACACGGAGCATTATCCTGTTTTCCGGATCCATTGTAGTTTCCCAGAGCTGATCTGGATTCATTTCTCCCAGACCCTTATAGCGCTGGATGTTCACACGTGGTGCTCTTTTTTTTGCCTTGGCTACTCCTTCTTCCCCTTCTCCCTCTTCGGACTCCTCGGTTTCTTCGGATTCCTCGGTTTCTTCAACCGTCACTCCCATTTCCTTGAGAACAGCATCTTTTTGCTCATCAGTGTAGGCATAGCGTGAATCTTTTCCTTTGGAGATTTTATAGAGTGGTGGCTGAGCGATGTACAGATATCCTGCTTCGATAAGCTCTGGGAAGTATCTGTAAAATAACGTCAGTAAGAGCGTACGGATGTGCGCACCATCAACATCAGCATCTGTCATGATAACAATACGATGATATCGCAACTTATCGAAGTCTTTAATCTCTCCTATCCCAACACCAAGTGCTATAATCAGTGACTTGATTTCGTTATTGGCAAGCATTTTATCTAAGCGTGCCTGTTCTACATTCAAGATCTTTCCCCTAAGAGGCAAAATAGCCTGGAAGTGCCGGTTACGACCTTGCTTGGCAGAACCTCCGGCACTATCTCCCTCAACAATAAAAATCTCACATTCAGCAGGATCACGGCTACTACAGTCTGCAAGCTTCCCCGGAAGTGTCATTCCCTCAAGCGCACCTTTACGGATAACACTATCACGAGCCGCGCGAGCCGCAAGTCGAGCTCTTGCTGCCAAGCTACACTTTCCAATAATCTCCTTAGCTTCATTAGGATGCTCTTCTAGGTACTCCGAAAGTTTTTCATTCACGACCTGCTCCACTGCAGTTTTCATTTCTGCATTACCAAGCTTACTCTTGGTTTGTCCCTCAAATTGGGGATCTTTAAGACGTACGGAAATCACCGCAGTCAATCCTTCTCGTACGTCATCTGCTGTAAGGTTCTCGTCTTTCTCTTTGAGAAGTCCCCCTTTACGAGCGTAGGCATTAATCGTGCGTGTCAGTGCTGCTTTGAATCCAGAAAGGTGATGTCCACCTTCTGTTGTGTGAATGTTGTTGGCAAACGAAACGACATGCTCCTGAAAACCCTGTGTGTACTGCAGGCCAACTTCCACCATTCCGTCATCTGTATCTTTTTCAAACCAAATAGGAGAACCGACAGAATCTTTTGACTCATTAAGGTGACGCACATAGGCAGCAATTCCACCTTCGAAAGAGAAGCGGTAGAGCCGTGGATGCTTTTGATCTTCCTCTGGACGCTCTTTTCTCTCGTCGAGGAGAGCTAGTGTAATACCACGCGTGAGATAGGACTGCTGACGGAACCGCGTCATAAGCGTTGTCATAGAAAACTCCAACGCGTCAAAGATAGTTCCATCAGGCCAGAATTGAATCTTTGTTCCGGTCTTGGAAGTTTTTCCTTCCTTCTTGAGGGCGTACTGCGTCTTTCCACGTTTGTACTCTTGATGATGAATTGCACCATCACGATAGACCTCTGCACGCATTTTATCGCTCAGAGCATTTACCACAGAAGATCCTACTCCATGCAATCCACCAGATACCTTGTAACCGGAATCATCCCCTCCAAACTTACCACCGGCGTGGAGTGTCGTAAGCACAATTTCAAGGGCAGGAAGTTTCTTTTTTGGATGGATATCTACAGGAATTCCACGACCATTATCTTCTACACTAATAGAGCCATCATCATGCATTGTCACCACAATTGTGTCGCAATGGCCAGCCATGGCTTCATCAATAGCGTTATCGACAATCTCGTATACGCAATGATGGAGTCCACGTACATCTGTGGATCCAATATACATTCCCGGGCGCTTACGTACGGGTTCCAAGCCCTCTAGGACTTGAATTTGCTCTGCTGAATATCCAGTTTTTTTGGCCATATCGGAGTGGATTGTAGAGCGGAAACGGGCCTGAATCAATGCAAGAGAACTTTGCTTTTTTAATTCAAATACTTGCACTAGCCCCTTGAGCTCCCTAAGCTGCCCCAGAAATGTCCGTTCATGCACACAAGAAAGGCACCGAGAGCAATGACGCGCTTCAGCAGCGTTTCAAGAGACAGGTTCAAAGAACAGGTTTGCTCAAACTTCTCCGTGTTCGTGGCCGCAGAAAGAAAAAAGACACCAAGAGACTCGTGCGTCAAAAGGCTATCAAGCGTGAGGAATACCGCTCAAAAAACCGCAAAAAGCAGTTTTACTCAAACATGTAGCTTATTATTTTAATAGATCCAACGCCTTGAGAAGTGGGGCGTCTCTTCCGTCAATCTCGGAAATCCCAAGATCCGGATGTACTCCGATACCATCAATCTTATTTCCATTTGGGGTATACCACTCTGCGATAGTCATTTTTAGGCTACTTTGATCATTAAACTGCAACACCTGTTGCACAGTACCTTTTCCGAATGTTTTAGCCCCTACAACTGTTGCACGCTTTAAGTCCTGCAAAGCTCCGGCAACAATTTCTGCTGCTGATGCAGATCCCTCATTCACAATCACTACAACTCTTACATCATCAGTAATAACTTGCTCTGCTGTTGTTACTGCCAGTTTTTGATCCTTGCGAGAGCGTACTTCCACGTACGGTGTACCTTTTTCGACAAACAGACTGATAACAGCGTTGGCTGCAGATAGTAATCCGCCCGGATTACTACGCAGATCCAGCACCACTCCCTTCGGATTTTTTATCATAATTGCCTCCATTTGTGGGCGCAGCTCTTCTTGAGTAATGCGTCCAAATTGTGTTAGCTGGACAACAACAATATCATCCTGCCAAGTGATAATGGCTTCTGGTACGCGAATCACATCACGCATGACATCTATGTCCAATTCAAACCCATCACGTCGGATAGTAAGTTTTACTGTTGAACCTTTGGGTCCACGCACTTTACCTACTGCATCCATAAAGGAGAGGTCTTTGAGAGGTTCTCCATTCACTTTAATGACTTGATCTGCAGGCTTTAGTCCCGCTGCTTCTGCAGGAGAACCTTTGATTGGTGACACAATGGTTAAAATTCCTTCAATATACTCCACCTGCGCACCGATACCAGTTACCTCTCCGTTAATTTGAGTCTGAAACTGCTGTGAACGAACAGGTCGCATGAAGGTGGTGTACTTATCTCCTAAACTATTGACCAAACCTTCCGCAGCCTGAAAGGCAGCTTCGTCGGTATCAATATTATCGGTGTAAAGGAATTCTCGTTCTATAATGCTCCAAATCGACTCGAGAATCTGGGTTTTTGGCAAATTCATCAGACGCTTGTTTGTGCCAAGGTTTACTTTGATCGTTGGTGAATTGGTCTTAAAGCTACTATCTTTTACCTCTGCCTCTCCTGACGCTTTACGCAAAAGAAGTATAGCCTCACGCCCGGTAAGTTTTCTGCGAACTCCAAAGAGATCTGCTCGAATAGGGTCCATCCAACCACGCTCTACGGCTACTCTCACAGCTCGTTCGTCTGGAGTGCCTACACGTACATCTTTAAACGTCGCAGGGGTTGCGGTATCAAGTCCCGTTAGATTGACCAAAACTCTCAATGCATCTCCACGCGTTATTCCTTGTGCAAGAAACAGATCATATCCAAATGCTTCGAGGGCATTTTTTTTATGCGCAACGCGAACGTATTTCTCCAATCCTCTTGCAACTCTTCGAAATGGCAACTCTTTTCGCTCGTCGACAACTAGATCCTCGAGACCAAGTACCTGTACTGCAGATCGGATTAAATCTCCACGCGTCACTACATCCCCATCACTGTATCCGCGCAATGCATCATGAGCACTAGTCGCTGTCGCTACTCCGGGGAGTAGAAGAAACACAATAAGAGCAGAGGCTGCAACGCGAGAAATTCTTTTCATAATTGAAGAAAAAGGTTGACCGCATTGTACAGGGATCTTTTCTTATGCGCTACTTCGCGTACTGAGCGTAAAAGCTCTCTTGTGATACGAATTGATCTGTAACGACAAGAACTCCTCTTTCTTTCATGCACTGCTTCTTATAAAACAACATGGAGAGTATCCAGAATCCACCTACCACGTAGAACATAGAAGGGATAATGAGAAGAGCTATGTAATGCAAAGGAGAATCTGGTCCACTTGCGAAAAGATCACCAAGTGTACGAGGGTTTCCGGGGAGAAGATCTGGAAGTGTTACAAGGAAGTTAAACATTCCATGGAGTAAAACAGCAGAGGCAAGCCCCAAAACCATATTCTCACGACGGAAAACCATCTTCTCTGGGAGTCGTAGAATCTTGTGTAACGCGAGAGGGATAGGATGGATCTTTCCTGCTTTGTGCTCCTCTTCGAGGACAGGCCCTGCAAAAAGCATTTTTCCATAGAAGTATGCGAGTACTCCAGTAGAGAGAATGTGTACCATGTTTGTAAGAATCGCACGTCCTAATACATTCCCCATAAACGCACCCCACTGTGGTACTTCTGGATTGATGAGATAGGATCTGACGAATGCCAAGAAATAACTAGGGTTCATCACATTTTCTGCAAAGGCAAACCCAATGGCAACAATGATACCGAGCTGCAATACATCATCTATAGAGCTAAAGAACTTGCGTCCACTCTTTCTCAGTACCCAGAACTTCGAAAACTCTTCTATTAAGCCCACTATCATAAAGGAGATAAGTGTTGCTACCAGTGTCGACTTCATACCAGTTACCCCTACAAGGTTTCCTGTGACAAACGCATTGGAACTCCGTGTGAAGTTTTCGGGTGTGATACTAAACAGGAAGAATTGAAGCTCTACTTTGTGACGCACCATAGCATCGTAAAAGAGAATGGGTGCAGTAGAGAGCATTCCCGCGAAGAACATGAGAATTACCAAACTCAACCTTTGTTTATGTTCTTTAAGGAACAGCATGCACCAGATGACTGCAGGGATGAACGCGATTAGTGTTGCGAGCATCCGTGCAGATCGCTCTGTCGGTGCTTCTTTTAAAATCATGTGAATACCAAGCCAGAGAATAAATGTACCAAGTACTGCTGCTTTTACTCTTGGACGCCAAGGTCCAAAAAGGAACCTCCACGTCATAATGACACACACGATACCCAGTGCCATGAAAAACGGATCTTGCTGGACCGTTCTGTCAAACAGCATGTAGTAAAAACCAACAAGAATGAATGTCACCAGAGTTCCGATGGAGAATCCGAAAACATAATGCTTCGCTCTCGGCCAAAGGAATTCTGCAAACACACTCGCAAGACCCATAGATCCAAAGAAGATTGCAGCTCTCGTTACACCACTGGGACCATCGAATAGAACGATGCCTCCCATAGTTTTAAGACTTAAGAAGAAGAGCCCAGCTGCACAAATAACTGTAGTAATAATGACAGTAAATGAAGGAAGATATGGAGCTGCGTCGGTTTCTTTTGAGCGATTCATGACACGTATACTAATTCTTGCAAGGATAGCTGCAATAATCACAAACGTTACCGCCAACATGATAGTGCTGGCATTCTTGTCTCCTGACTGTATAAATAGCTGATCCGGCGTTGCAGCAGCTACCGGTACAGGTATTGCGCTAATCAATGCGACAAAACACGCATTGAGCCTACGATTTACAATTTGTAGTATTTGTTTCAAAGCATCATTATTATACCATATATTTGCATATATAGATAGTATCAAATATAGGCCATCTCTGGGGTTTGAGGCTAGGAAACCTACGCTAACCCTGTTACGCTCTCCCTCGATGCCAGCAACCTCCCTCGACCAAGTTGTCTCACTCTGCAAGCGCAGAGGATTTATCTTCCCAGGATCCGAGATCTACGGAGGGCTTGCCAATACCTGGGATTACGGACCTTTGGGAGTGGAGCTGAAAAATCGCGTAAAGCAAAACTGGTGGAAGACATTTGTCCATAACAGGCCCGATATGGTGGGACTCGATAGTGCGATATTGATGAATCCCAAAGTCTGGGAAGCGAGTGGTCATGTTGGTTCGTTTGCTGATCCTCTTGTTGACTGCAAGGGGTGTAAAGAGCGCTACCGCGGAGATAAGTTACTCGAAGAGAAACTCGGAGTAGAAGCAGCAGCAGTTCTGACTTTGGATCAAGTGCAGCCGATGCTCAAAGCTGAAAAAATTAACTGCCCAAATTGTGGAAAGAACGAATGGTCTGATGCAAAGCACTTTAACCTGATGTTTAAGACACAGCAGGGTGTCATTGAAGGTGAAGGAGATGATATTTACATGCGACCGGAGACGGCTCAGGGGATATTCGTAAACTTTAAGAATGTCCTCAATACCTCTCGGATGCGTCTGCCCTTTGGTATAGGGCAGATCGGAAAAGCGTTTCGTAATGAGATAACTCCCGGAAACTTTACATTCCGTACACGCGAGTTTGAACAGATGGAGATAGAATACTTTGTAGGCCCAAATGATAAGAAAGAAGCATTTGATTTGTGGAAACAAGCAGTGTGGGATTGGTATACAGATCTTGGAATTGATGAAACCAATATCCGCGTTCGCCAGCATGAAGCAGATGAGCTGAGTCATTACAGTACACAGACTGTTGATATCGAATACGAGTTCCCATGGGGTTGGGGTGAACTGTTTGGGCTTGCTGACCGTGGAGATTTTGATTTATCTCAGCATGAGAAATTTAGTAGTGATGATCTTAAATATACCGACCCGGATGATGCTACAAGTAAGTTCCTTCCGCATGTCATAGAGCCAAGCTTTGGTTGCGACAGATCTGTGCTCACCTTCCTTTTGGAAGCATACACCGAAGAAGAACTGGAGAACGGAGATGTCCGCACGGTGATGAAATTTGATAAGCGACTCTCCCCTATCGATATCGCTATTTTGCCGCTCAGTAAAAAAGAACACTTGGTGGAGAAAGCCAAAGAAATCCATGAGCTGCTACTGGAACATACGAACCTTGTTACTGATTTTGATGTTACGGGAAGTATTGGTAAGCGCTACCGCAGACAAGATGAAATCGGAACGCCGCTGTGTATCACGGTAGACTTTGGGACGATTGGAGAAGACAAAGAACAGGGAGCCAAAGATACGGTGACCATTCGCGATCGCGACACGTTAGAGCAAAAGCGAGTGAAGATTTCTGATTTGAGGGCAGAGATAGCTGAATACTGGAAGAATTAAAGCCCAATATCCTTGCACTCTAAGCCTGCGATAGGTATAAATATCCGGCACTCTTCGCTGATCGCAGCGGATCCTCCCCAAACGGGGCCTGCCGCAACTACGGCGAAATGACGCGAAGAGGAAGCCAAGGATCACAATTCGTTATCCACTATCCTCTATTCTCTATCCATTCCTATTATGCCTACAGTTACAGAAAAGGATCTCCTCCAGGCCGCTTGTCACCTCGGACACCCACGTCACAAGTGGAACCCGAAGATGGCATCGTACATCTATGGCACACAAAACAAGGTGCATATCTTCGACCTGGTGCAGACCAAAAAGGCACTCGACAGCGTGTGCTCTATTCTCAGTAAATTACAGAAAGAAGGAAAGACCGTGCTCTTTGTTTCTACAAAGCAGCAGAGCATTGTCTACATCGAAATGTTCCACGAAGCACTTGGACTTCCTATCGTTACCAAAAAGTGGATGCCGGGACTTCTAACCAACTGGAACACGATCAAAAAACGTATTAAGCACTATCTCGACTTGCAGAACTCCTTTAAGACCGGAGAAATTGAAAAGTATACAAAGAAGGAGCAAACACAACTACGCAAAGAACTGACTAAACTCGACATTGCTCTTGGTGGTGTATCTGCTATGACACAAATGCCCGATGCACTGTTTGTCATCGACGCTGTGCGTGACCGTGTTGCGGTATTGGAAGCAAAGAAATTGAATATTCCTGTGTACGGAATCTGTGATAGTAACGCAGACCCGGACCTCTTTACAGAGTGTATTCCTGGAAATGATGATGCTGTAAAATCTATCGAACTGATAATGAACACTGTACTCGAAGCTATGGGCGGAACCGCTCCGGCCAAATAATTCCCCTAACCCCTACTATTATGTCTACTATAGATGCAAAAGCTGTTGGCTCACTGAGGTCTCGCACCGGAGTCTCTATGATGGAGTGCAAGAAAGCACTCGAAGAAGCCGGTGGCGATGAAGAGAAAGCAATCGAAATTCTTCGTAAAAAGGGCGCATCTGCTGCTGCCAAAAAGGCTGAGCGCGATCAGAGTGAAGGCTCTGTCTTCTCAGCAAGCTCCGAAGGCAAAGCTGCACTTGTTCGTCTCGACTGTGAGACAGATTTCGTAGCGCGTGACGACAACTTCCAGGCACTCGGCCAGGAAATTGCAGATAGCCTACTGAGTGGCGGCCTAGAAAAAGCACAAGCTACTGTTGATGAGAAAGTTCCAGCTATGGTCCAAAAGCTTGGAGAGAATATTACTCTCGGAGAAATGAAGCTGACCGAAGCTGCAGTCTCTGGTGTCTACGTTCACAGTAACGGAAAGATTGGTGTAGTCGTTGGCCTCTCCGGTGGATCTGGGACCCTCGCAAAGGATATCGCCATGCACGCAGCTGCTATGAACCCGCTTTACGTAAAACCTGAAGATGTTTCTGAGGAAGAAGTAGAAAAAGAGCGTGATATCTGGAAGGATCAACTGGCAACAGAAGGTAAGCCTGCAGAGATTATGGAGAAGATCATGATTGGAAAAGAAAAGAAGTTCCGTGAAGAGAATGCTCTCACCAGTCAGGAATTCGTCAAAGAACCAGGCAAATTGGTTCAGGAGCTACTGGGAGACAGTGAAATCGTGGAATACGTCCGTTTGGCAGTCTAGAAAATCATCTTTGACAAAGAATCAATGATAGGAGCAGAATGTACTCATTCTTCTCCTATTTTGGATAGTTTACTAAAAGTAGGTTTTCTGGTATAATTAAACGTATGGCTAATGCTGATATCCTCATTGCAGAAGACGACGCGGTTCTCCGCGAAGTCTATACAAAGAAGTTTACTCTAAGCGGGTATACTATACGTACAGCGCAAAACGGTGAAGAGGCTATCGCAGAAATTCAGAAGAAGGAGCCAGATATTCTTATCCTCGATATTATTATGCCAGTTCTTGATGGATTTGGTATATTGGAACAGCATCCAAAAGAAGGTCGCAAGTTCCCTATTATCATGCTGACCAATTTCGGTGATGAAAAGAATAAAGAGCGCGGAGAGCAGCTTGGTGCAGACGACTACTTTATTAAGAGTGAAATGACCATCCGCAAACTTCTCGAGATGGTAGAGACTCTTCTTAAAGCCAAACAGTATTGGGCCGACAAGCAATAATGCTCGCCTTCAGATACTCTTTGGACGTCGTATAATGCTAAGATACCTATTGTGGATATAATAGATATTGTCATCGGCCTCATCTCCGCAGGAGTCATCGGATTCCTAGGGCTCTGGCTGAGTAGGCGTTTGGCCGATAGAAGCCGGGGGGAAGAGATGGTCTTTCTGCAGATTCTCGTACCCAAAAAAGAGAGCAAGGAAGATAAAGAGACTACATCAGAGCAGTTCTCTACCGGGCAAGACTTTAAAGAAATTGTTGGGGTTATGGACCACATGTTTCAATCAATCTATGGAATGTATAACACACGCTTTTCCAGGTTTTGGAAGGGGCAAGACTATCTCTCATTCGAATACGCGGCTCTCGGGGGTGAGATTCTGTTTTTTGTCGTAGTACCGAGGCACACTGTCCATCTTGTAGAAAAGCAGATTACATCCTTCTATCCTGATGCGATTATTAACGCAGTTGAAGACTACAACATCTTCACACCGGATTCTCATGTTGTCGCAGAATCATTTTTGCCTGGAAAGGACTATTCTTTCAGCTTCAAAACGTATCAGGAATTAAAGAGTGACCCTCTCAATGCATTAACCAATGCATTTTCAAAGTTAAAGGATGACGAAGGGGCGGCCGTGCAATTTGTTATACGACCAGCAGCTTCCGGATGGCAAAAGAAGTTGCAGAAATCCGCTGTGAAAATGATCAATCCAAAGAAGAGCAGTGCCAAGTGGTACAATCCTGTATCGTGGCTGAGCGCATTTTTCTCTCTTCTTACTTCCTCCGAAGCATCGGAAGTTGTGGATTTGAATGAATCGCAATCTACTGGAAACCGCGTAACGCAGGTGCAAGAAGAACGTAGCAAGATGCTTGATGAAAAAGCCTGTAACCCTGGCTACTACTGCACAGTTCGCACTGTGGCTTCCGGTGAATCTCCTGCGAAGGCACAAAGTGTTCTCGATGGAATCATCACTGCATTTGCACAGTTTGATGCAGTGCGCGGCAACACCTTTAAGCGTCCGCATGTCAGTAGCAAAAGCGATGTCATAGAAAGGTTTATCAAGCGTAATCCTCGTAGAAACATGAGGCAGTGGTTGATGTATCGCACTATGCTCGTAGGTTCTACAGAACTCGCAAGCTTCTTTCACTTGCCGAATATCAAGTACAACAAAGTGGATACCATCAAGTGGCAGAAGTTTAAAATGGCTCCTGCACCAAAAGATCTTCCGGAAGAAGGACTCTATCTTGGAACCAATACCGTACGAGGAGAAAAGAAAAAGATCTTTATGGCGAACGAGGACCGGTTCCGACACTTTTACATTATTGGACAAACAGGTACTGGTAAGTCCTCCATCATTCAACTTATGGCAAGGCAGGACTTTCATAACGGTAAGGGGGTCTGCGTTGTTGACCCACATGGATCATTGATTGAGGATCTGCTGCCGTACATCCCACGCGAAAGAGCAGATGACGTCATCTACTTTAATCCTGCAGATACCGAAAGGCCTATGGGCTTAAACATTCTAGAGGCTGATTCACCAGAAGAGCGCGACCTCGTAGCACTCGATGCTATGAATATGATGGTAAAGATGTTTGGAGAAGAAATCTTTGGCCCACGTATCCAAGACTACTTCCGAAACGGTTGTCTTACCCTAATGGAAGACGAAGAAGAGGGCGGAGCAATTACCGACCTTGTTAAACTCTTTACCGACGAGGAATGGCAGAAGTACAAAGTAACAAAAGTTAAAAACCCTATTGTCCGCAGTTTCTGGGAAAAGCAGATGGCACAGACAGGTCAGAGAGAAAAGGCTGAGATGATCCCCTACTTCGCTGCGAAGTTTGGCCAGTTCTATACCAACGCACTTATCCGAAATATCGTTGGACAAACCAAGTCTGCATTTAATGTTGCAGACTGTATGAATAATTCAAAGATTCTTTTGATGAACCTCTCCAAAGGACTTGTCGGGGACATCAACGCACAACTGCTGGGTATGATTGCCGTGAGTAAAATTCAGGTGGCAGCTATGCGTCGTCAGCGCATGGAAAAAGAAGCCCGCAAAGACTTCTTCCTCTATATCGATGAATTCCAAAACTTCGTGACTCCTAGTATTGAATCGATCCTTTCTGAGGCTCGTAAGTATCGTCTTGGATTGATCCTTGCGCACCAGTATATCGACCAACTGGAGAAAGACAGCAAGCTCTCGGGCGCAGTAAGTCTAAAGGGTGCTGTATTTGGAAACATCGGTACGATGATGTTCTATAAAATTGGTCCACAGGATGCAGAGGTTTGTGGAAAAGAAATGGCACCGGCATTCTCGGAGCAAGACCTTATTAATGTTGATGCATTCCATGGTGCTATGAAATTGAGTGTCAACAACCAACCTTCGAGACCGTTTAGTATCGAAGTACCGCGTCCTTGGCTGGATACTACGTATCAAAAAGATGAACAGGCTGCAGAAGCATTTAAGCAATTAAGCCGCCTGACGTACGGTAGGCAGAAGGACTTTGTGGATCGGGAGATCCTGAGGAGGATTGGGTAACACCCTATCGCAAAGCTACAGTCTCCACCGGTACTGCATGTACCAAGTATCTTTGAGCGATGCTATCTACCGGCCAGCAGGTAAAGAGAATCAACTCCTCCCCTACTCCCTGGTCCTGAAAAGCTTTGTTGGCGTTTTTTGCTGCAATGGTTTCTTCGAATGTTACTTCGTATACATAAAGAGTACCGGAGTAGGTAACATAGACTTTATCACCCGGATTTAACTCATTGATGCGACGGAAGATTTTCGTGTACTCAGAAACATCCCATGGGTATCCGGAGCTATGCCCATACACCATCATCTTTCCTCCGCCACCAGGATACGCAAACAAGTGTCCAACACCTTGATTTAATACAGAGAGAACACCATCTTTAGAAACTGCATCCTGTGGATGGGTAATGGTAAGGTCATGAATGCCAAGAGTTGGCATGGAGATAGAGAAGTACTTCTCGGATGCATACGGATGATCGATCTTTGGAGTAATAGTAACATTTGCAGGTTGTATCTGTGCCTTCTGCACCTTTGGTGACACTGCTGCGACAACGCGGTCATCATTTTCATATGAAGATATTCCTGTAGGACCAAAGTCTTCTTGTGGTCTCGGAGCAGCAACTGCAACCCTTGCAGGTGGAGCAGTTGGCTCTGGGCCATCATATGCAACTTTTCCATTAGCCTTACTCTCATGTAGGCGATACACCATGTCAAAGAACTGTCCACGAGTAATGGCTGCTCCCAACCGCATCTGTCCTTTATGCATAACAAGGTTTTTATTAATGGCTGCATTGATAGAAGCGGTATACCACTGGTTTGGCTGATTTTGAATGAAGTCGCTAAGCGCTGCATTCGTAGCAGAGCTCGACTCGTTAAACGTACGCATCAGCATTGTCACTGCTTCTTCTGTACTTAAAAGTCTAGCTGGGCGGAATGTTCCATCGGGGTATCCTGTAATGACACCCTGTTCGAAGGCAGCTTCGATATACGGTACATACCACTGTGTCTGGTCGATGTCGCTAAAGAGTGGAATCGGTGGAGTCTTTTTGGTGTAATGTGCAACGCGACTGTCGTAACTTCCTTGGGCTTTAAGGATAACCTTTAGAGCTTCGACTCGATTGAGTGGATGCCCCGGACGAGCAAGTCCATCGGCATATCCCTGCACAATACCTTGACTCTGTAAGTAGGCAAATGCCCTCCCGTAATCGGTACCCTGTGTATCGGCAAACCCTGCAGCAAGAGCCTGTCCGGCTGTAAGGCTGGCGAGGGCAACGAGTGCCAAAGATGCCACGAATCGACGAAGATATTCTCTGCTAAACATAGGAGTAGTATCCTATACTTTTTCTTATTTTTGTCAAGTGCTCAAACCAACCCAGATGACTAATAATTTGGCATCTAATTGGCTTTTCCTGTAGATTTCCCACAATCATTCCGCGCCCAGAAAGGGCGCTCTAAGTGTGATGCTATGGCTCTGAAAATTGGAATTGTCGGCCTCCCGAATGTGGGTAAATCTACCCTCTTTAATGCTTTAACCCGTTCTAAGGGGGCGGAGGCGCAAAACTACCCCTTCTGCACTATCGAACCAAATGTGGGTATCGTGGAAGTACCTGATAAAAGACTCAATACACTGGCAGAGATGGTAAGCCCTGAGAAAGTGATTCCTACAGCTATTGAATTTGTGGATATCGCAGGTCTTGTTAAAGGAGCCTCTAAGGGAGAGGGTCTGGGTAATAAGTTCCTCGGCGCTATCCGAGAGGTAGATGCCATCTGTCACGTTGTTCGGCATTTTGAGGATGATGATATAACCCACGTCGAAGGTACTACAGATCCAAAGAGGGATAGAGAGATTATCGAAGCAGAGCTTATTATTTCTGATCTGGAATCACTCGTCGGTCGAATGGATAAGCTTGCAAGCCTTGCCAGGGGCGGGGATAAGGAGAAGATCAAAGAGCTTGCAGTGTACGAGAAGATACTTGCAGTCCTCAATGATGGAAAGATGGCCATAGAAACGGATGTCACCGAAGAGGAGGATGCATTCCTCAAGACAGCTCAACTTCTGACGTACAAACCTTTGATTTACGCATGTAACGTTGCAGAGAATGAACTCCACACTGTTAGTGTGCATGAAGTAAAGAAGGAGATGGAGCTTGGTGATAGTGATCAGCTGATTACCATTTCTGCCAAGATCGAAGAAGACCTCCAGGATTTATCAGCAGATGATGCCAAAGAGTTTTTAGATGAGCTAGGAGTAACGGATTCCGGGCTGGATCGATTGATTCATGCAGCCTACGAGGCACTTGGATACCAGACCTACTTTACTGCTGGTGTGCAGGAGGTACGGGCATGGAATATTTTGAAAGGAAGTACCGCCCCGCAAGCTGCCGGGGTGATTCACACGGATTTTGAAAAAGGTTTTATCAAGGCAGACACCATAGCCTACAAAGACTTCGTAGAATTTGGAGGTGAGCTTGGAGCCAAAGAAGCTGGGAAGCTTCGGCAAGAAGGAAAAGAGTATATTGTAGCTGATGGAGACGTGATGCATTTCAAGTTCAATGTATAATGGTATTTATCGCACGACAAGAACCGTTCGACTGTGAACATTGTGGTATGCATGTAGAACCACTCGAAGATGGCTCGTATAGAAACCACTGTCCGAAGTGTTTATGGTCAAAGCATGTTGATAATATTGGACCCGGAGACCGTGCATCGGAGTGTAAAAGTATGATGAAACCCGTACGAATAGATCACCGCAAAAAGAAGGGCTGGATGATCGTTCACCAGTGCGTGCGTTGTGGCAAGGAGATACCAAACATGGCGGCTTGCGATGATGACTTAACTGTTTTGAAGTCGTAGACAATTTTTGTACATGAAATAAAATTGTGTTCGACTTTTTCGTTTTATGCAAGGGCTCTTTGTGTATCAACCCTTGCGTAATATTTTGCAAACATTTAGGATGGTTATCACCTGCTCCCCTACTCCTCATGCGTTTTCTTCTTTGGGCATCGGCATTCGGCGTTCTGTTCGTAGCTTTTTAATCATTGTCACCCTGAGCTTGTCGAAGGGTGCCGCCCTACAACTGCGATAGATACGACTCCGTCAGATGCATCGCAATAGGTAACTTCTCTCCAATGTTTCCCTCCGGTGCTATCACTAATTGATTAGGAGAATCTTCTGTAGGACTATCCACATCAATCTCAAACGCTCCGGATTCTATTTGTTTTTTGATATCTTCCGGAAGATTTGCATTTTCGAGCACTGCCTCTATCCCCTGCTCAGAAAGATCTTGTTCCAATTGTTTCTTGAGTGCTTCTTTCATGTGTGGATCTGTTTCGAGATCAAACTTCAGCTGCGCCATCAATTCATTCCACTCCATCTCTTGCTTTAGCTCTTCAGGCCCCTTTACCTTCTGCCGCAGCTTCTCGTAAGCTGCAGCGCTCATCTTATACTTGTCACGTATCTTTTGCCGTTCGCTACTAGGTAACATGTCGAGCCAGGAATCACTCATACAACTATTTAACTACAACCAGAGGTCGCTCCGCAATCAATACAGAGTTCGCAAGACCCATTACGCTTCATCTTGGTCGATCCACACTCAGTACAAAGAGACCCCGTAAAGCCCTGTAGTTTGGCCTTTTCGAGTTTACTCTCGATGGCACCTGCTTCTTCTGAATGCTCTTTAATCTCTTCAAGAATCTTCTCTTCTGTAGTAGTAACATCAGGAGTTGCCGTAGTTCCTTCGTCGACCACCGGTAATCTCATGGCAAATGCATCTTTACTCTTGCTCCCAGTTGCGTAAGCCTTTTCGATGAGATCTCCGTTGTGAAAACGCTTGGCGTTATCCTTGGTCATAAATTTGAGTGCGAGCCAGCGTCCGAGATAGTCCATCAAACTCTTTACCATTGGGATCTCTTTATTGATGGTCATACCCATTGGTTCAAATCGTGTATGGACAAGTTTTTCACAAAGTACATCCAGTGGCACACCGTACTGCAAGTTCATGGAGAGGCTAAGAGCTAAGGTATCCATTACTCCGGAGAGTGTGGAGCCTTCTTTCGCCATCTTGATAAAGATCTCACCGGGAGTTCCATCTTCGTACATACCAACGTGCAGATATCCTTCATGACCTGCTACAGAGAACTTATGCGTCATAGACAAACGTTCATCTGGGAGCTTTCTTCTTCGGGGGGCTTCTTTTGTGATAATCTTTTCGACGATCTTTGTTTCCACCTTTGTCTCTTTGGAATCCTCTGAATCTTTAGAGTCCGACTTATTACTAAGTGCCTGACTCATCTTTGAGCCATCACGATAGAGAGCGTTTGCTTTGATGCAGAGCTTCCAGCTGAGGAAGTATGCATTTTTAATGTCCTCAACTGTTGCTTCGTTTGGCAGGTTAATAGTTTTAGAAATTGCACCGGAAATAAATGGCTGAGCAGCAGCCATCATACGAATGTGTCCTTCGTAATGAATATAGCGCTTTCCATCCTTACCGCACCTGCTAGCACAGTCAAACACTGTCAGATGTTCAGTCTTTAGGTGTGGAGCACCCTCCACGGTCATGTGACCACAGATAAAGGTGTTAGCCTGATCGATATGATCTTTGGAGAATCCAAGCTCCGTAAGAATATCAAGATTGAAATCTTCTATTTGCTCTGCAGAAAACCCAAGACGCTTCATGGCTTCTTCTCCGAGCGTAAACTTATTAAAGGCAAATGGTAGTTCAAACACACCTGGGAGATTCTTTTCGATGTTGGCAATGTCTTGGTCTGTACATCCTTTGTCTTTGAGTGATTCACGATTGACGTGTGGAGCACCTTCGAGAGTCAACGTTCCCATTACATACTTCATAATGTCGTTCACCTCTGTTTCGTTATAGCCAAGGTTTGTAAGGGCGGGCTTAACAGATTGGTTTGCAATTTTCATATATCCACCACCAGCAAGCTTTTTAAACTTCACCAGAGCAAAGTCTGGCTCTAC
>DJKT01000054.1 GCA_002436205.1 Candidatus Peribacter sp. UBA6535 | reverse complement strand
TCGTCCTGCGGCTCCATGATAATCTGTACCCACACCTGTTCCCCGGTTGCAATCTTTGATATTACAGAGAACAGTCGAGACATACTGTCTTCCTCAAATTGATCGTAGGTGCGGATGGGATAGACATCCTTTTCTCGAAGTTTCAAATTCGCTCCAGCGATTGCTTGTTTACTTGGATCAAACGTTTTTGTGTAGTCCTTTGTTTTACGAATCTCTGCATCAGGAAAGATGGAATACACTAGACCTTCGACAGTCTCTCTGTATTTGTCCTCCACTACAGAGTAGAAGTAGGTGTATTGCTCGTATCCAAAGTACTCAAATGAAAATCGCACACCGGTCACCGTGTTTCGCAGGCTAATGAGGAGTTCCTGGAATTTTGATTCCTGCTTCGTCTTTTCGTCGTCCCCCTGAGGGATGATGATGTGGAGGNNATGGTATATACCAGTGTCGTCCTGTGGCTCCATGATAATCTGAACCCACACCTGTTCCCCAGTTGCAATCTTCGAGATTACAGAGAACAACCTGGACATACTATCTTCTTCAAATTGGTCGTACGTTCTAATTGGATAAACATCTTTTTCCCGGAGCTTAAGGCTTACTCCAGCGATTGCCTGTTTGCTTGGATCAAACGTTTCTGTGTAGTCCTTTGTCTTACGAATCTCTGCATCAGGGAATATGGAATACACAAGACCTTCGACAGTCTCTCTGTATTTATCCTCCACTACGGAGTAGAAGTAGGTGTACTGCTCGTATCCAAAGTACTCAAAAGAAAACCGCACACCAGTCACCGTATTACGCAAACTAATCAGAAGTTCCTGAAATTTTGACTCCTGCTTCGTCTTTTCGTCTGTTCCCTGAGGGATGATGATGTGGAGGTGGGATAGCGCCATTTAGAGCTGATTTTGCCAGAGAAGAGGGGATTTGTAAATGATTTAAACTCAGTATACGTCCTCTTGGTAGCACTTCTCACAGTAAACTGGTTTGTCCATTTCAGGGCTATGAGTGGTCTGGACGCTTTTGTTGCATTTTAGGCAGTCTCGATCGTACACAACAAAGGGATTTTTGAGTGCCATACGATCATTGTGGCGTTGATCCGGGTGTCGCCTTGGTATCGGGAGCCGGTGCTCTCGGTAAAATGCGAGTTCCTTTGCGTTTAATTTGTACAGTTTGCCAGTTTTCTCACAGGTAATTGCCCAATTAAGTACATCATCAGGAATACGTTCTGAGTCATCAGGTAGTTGAGATGATGGTATTGATTTTTCTGCTTCTACTACTGGCTCAAAGTCTGACCACTGCCAACCGCGTTTTAGGACTTCTTCCTTGCTTAGTGGGAAATATTCTTGAGCTTTGGTCTCGTTATACGCAAATGCGGATATTTCTGGAGGAAAAAATTGCCCCCACTCTCCAGTTTCAATCATATGAGCGGCTATTCTTCCTGCAAGCTCTTCGTACTCTTCTTTTGTGTACTGCTTATTAAAAATACAGTGATGTTTTTGCCTAAGCCCAATACATCCAAATAGGTCAGAACTGTTGCGACTGCAGAACGTTGAGTAGTACACATTACTGACCCCTTGTGTAATGTAGTAACCCGCTATCACATTTTGTGATTGGTCTCCTACAACACAGCAGTTGTAACATAGTTCCATGTTGTTTCCCCAAATATGAACGTCACAGTTATCCTTTCCACCCATTAAACATCCAGTACAGTAGCGACAGTCTTGAAGATGAGTTCCTTCAAAACACATATAAGCATTCTTGCAGTTTAAGAGTGAGTCACCGACGCAATCAATATTCTTTTCACCCTGAAGGTATTTTACCGGTTGCGGTAAAAAGAAGTTCTCGGTCTTTTTGAGCATAGCTTGTATTACGGAGTGTTTACTGGAGTCAAAGCTTTTCATGAATTCTAGATATTCCTCTTTGGTTTTTTGTTCATTGAATATGCAGTATTGCTTTTGTCTTAGATTTGCACAGCCAAAGCAATTCTTGCAACCCCCACAGTTGCGCAAGAACCAACTATCACTGCAATTACTACAGTACCGGGAATATTTGAGATTATAGCTCCCAGAGCAGGCTGTACATTCGTAGCAAAGCTCACATTGCATGAGGCCGAGGAAATCCATACAGTCTCGTACCATTCCAAACGTGTTCCCGTAGCTGCAGGATTCACCTTGTTCACCATCAAAGACCAGGTAACAGTTTTTCAACTTATAGTTGTCATTGGTGTATTCACTGTTTTCGTTCTCTCCAACAACACCGCGGCTGAGCTGAGGGACTGTTTCCATGAGCTCACGAAACTGTTCAAAGAAAGGCCGAGAGAAGTCAAAATCTCTTCCGTAATCCATCGGATCCCAGCTATCGGAATACCAGATATTTTTTTCGTATACAGTGAATGGCTTGTCAGGTGTATAAATAGATATGATCGGTTTGTGTGAATAGTCACAGGTTCTCTTGTAGAGAGAGCGGCAGTTATAGAAAGCCAAGCGCCTGCCAAGTCGGCAATCAAAACATAGCAAAGGATCAGGAATGGGAAACCCTTTTCCATTAAATGCTGGAGTCATCTTGTCCAGTAAGGCACGATCCTCATCAGTTACTGCAAATTCCGCCGAACATTGTGTACAGGGTTTGGGCATTGGTTTTCTAGTATACCTCAGCTAAATAACATTGCTCACAATAGACGATTTTCGGTTTATCAGGTGCATAGGTAGATTCGACTTTAGCCCTACATTTAGCGCATTCTCTGGTATAGAGGCTCCGTGGATTTCTTCGCTTCAGTCGATTTTGATGGCGTTCATCCGGATGGAAATGAGGGATTGAAATATTATGCTGCCTGAAAAAATCAAGCTCCTGTTTGATAACTCTGAAGGGCCTACAAGTAGCACTGCATACTATAGCCCAATTGAGAATGTCATCTGGAACATTGTTAATTGAATCGGGCAACGTATCTGAACGAATAGTCTTTTCAGCATCAGGAATGCCTTCTTCTCCTTCATGCCACCGGAATCCCTTTGCAAGGGCTTCTTCTTTTGCGAGGGGAAAGTAATCCATAGCGGATGTTTCGTTGTATCCAAAAGGTGAATGTGACGCTGGGTAGAATTCTCCCCACTCGGCTGTGTTGCTCATGTGATCAATGATCTTTGGCACGAGCTCTTCATATTCCTCTTTTGTGTATTGCGTATTAAGTATGCAATATTCCTTTCTTCGTATGCCACAGCACCCAAAACAGTGAGAGCAGTTATCACAGTTATCCAAATAGAATGAAGAAGTACAAGGCCATACTCGATTACAAAAATGTACATCAAAACCCTTGGCTTCGTATGACTCGTAACAGACTTGTGCGTTTCCAGTAAATGCACAGTCCATACAATCCTTAGCGTTATCAAAAATGTCATGTGAATGACGAATGCCTTCACTATTACGAACATCAAACGATCGAAAAACATTCTTACTATTCACAATAAAATCACCACTGTAGTTTTCTGAATTAATCGCATGTATGTTTCGTATTGGGATTGAAGCATTAAGTGCTTGCAGCTTGCTGTTATCCAACTTTGCGTTTGCCAAAGCTTCTTCATATTCACTCGGTTCTATCGGTTCATTAAATATATGGTACTTCTTTTGTCGGAGCCCTACGCAACCAAAGCAATATTCACACCCCTTAACATCAAAACAAGATATGCAGTTTTTTGATGTTTCACAGTCTTGGCAACTTTGACATTCGTAGCAATGTACGCAGTCTACACAGTCCCATAAGAGCTCTGAATTATAGCAAAAAGAGGAATCAAGAGTGTCCTTGCAGTCAAATATCCAGTGGTCGTAGTAACAATTTTGATTGTGGTCGCTACCGAAAATCAAATAACAATCTTTGTTGTATCCTGAGAAGTTACACATGTCCGCGTTTTCTTCTTGGATGTTATAGAGAGGAAGTCTTGGTACTTTGTCAGCTAGTTCCCTGAACTGATCGAAGAATGATCTCGAGAAGTCAAATTCCTGCCTAAATTCCATGGCATCCCAACTGTCACTCCACCATTCATTTTGTGAATAGACAATATAAGGTTTGTCCGGTGAGTACAGTGAAATAATAGGGCCGCCACTTAACGAAGACTGGGTCCTGTAAAGTTTGCGTTCATTGCGAATAGCAAGCCTCCTCTGCACGCGACAATTGGGACAGAGTGTTGGTGGAGGAACAATATATTTCTTTCCGTTAAATACGGGAGAAACCTTCTCAAGAAATGTAAGATCTTCATTTGTAACTTCAAACTGCGCCAAGCATTGCGTACACGTTTTGGGCATCGGTCTCCTAGTATACCTCATTGAGGTAACACTTCTCACAATACACGATTTCCGGCTTATCAGCCGAATACGTAGATTCGACCTTAGCCCTACATTTAGCGCATTCTCTAGCGTATATCCTGCGAGGATTTCTTAGCTCCATCCTGCGTTTATGGCGCTCATCAGGATGAAGGTGTGGAACTGGCAGATTGTGACTTCGATAAAAGTCGAGCTCTTGCTTTATAAGTTGGAACGGGCGCTTACTGAGCTCACAGGTTATTGCCCAATTAAGTATGTCGTCTGGGACATCATCAATGAAATCCGGAATGCCGCTAGCAGGAATGGTTTTTTCTACTTTTGGCATTTGGTCGATATCATCTCTCCAATAAAATCCTTTAGAGAGTGCATCTTCCTTCGTTAATGGAACATATTCGTATGCAAGGGATTCGTTGTAGCCGAAAGGGGAGTATTGAGAGGGGAAATACACACCCCACTCTTTATTACTTTTCATATGCTCAATGATCTTTGGAACAAGCGCGTTATACTCGCCTTCAGTGTATTGCTTATTAAGTATGCAGTATTTTTTACGCATAAGTCCGACGCATCCAAAGCAATTACTACAGTTAAAGCAGTTTTCACAGTACAGAAGATCGTTCGAGTTGAATACAAACAGGCAATAGGCAGCGTTGTAGACTTCGATAGTACCAAGTGTTTCATAACATTGCTCTACTTTCAGATACATGTTGGAGCAATCGTAGTTATCTTTTATTTCTACACCAACATGAACATATCGACAGTCTTCACTACCGTTTACATCGTAACAGTCATTACAATTTTTCGAGTTCTCTATGTAGTCTCCAGTGCAATTTTCACAATTGACGATGTTTGCGTATCGCACAGGACTCAACGAACGCAGTTTAAGTAGCTTCTTTCGTGCAACTTCAATCTTGGAATATGATCCGTGGAATTTTGCAACTTTAGCCTCGTATTCTTCCCTAGATAAGGGGGCATTCTCGAAATGGTATTCCTTCTGATGTAGATTGGTACAGAGGAAGCAATTTGTACAGCTGTTGAGGTTCGAAGAAAAAAAGCAGTCGGTACAGTTTTGAGAAAACAACAAGTACTTGCAGTTATATGACTTATAGACAGAAAAACATTCATAACAAAGTTGGGAGTCATACAGGTAGCTACAATCCACGGAATCACTACATTTCTGCATCAACTTTCCATGGTAGCAATCTTCACAATTCTCTGAAGAATTTATCAAGTAGCAGTTTTTGCAGAAGCCCGTACCAGATGTGAAGTCGCAATTTTCGTTTGCGAGAGTATTCAAATTTATTCTCGGCACGACTTTATGAAGTGCGCCAAACTGATCGAAGAACCCAGTAGAGAAATCAAAATCTGTTCCATATACAGCGGCATCAAAGTCATCAGCTCGCCACTCATCTTGTTCATAGACAACGTACGGTTCACCCCAAAGAGGTTTAGGGTGATACAGTGTTACCAGCGGCTTTCGCGTTTTACCGCAAACTGATTTGTAGAAGTTGCGTTCATTGCGGTGGCAGGTGCGAATAAGCATCCTGCAGTCTGGACAGTAGACAGGAAGAGCGGGGTGTATTTTGGCTTCACCAAAAGAAAAAGTCATATCCTCAATAAATACTTTCTCATCCTCTTGGATGGAGAATGGGGTTTTGCATTTTTGGCAGACTTCACTCATAGTCTTAGTATACCTCTTTTAAATAGCATTCCTCACAATAGACGATTGCTTTCTGGTGAGGGTCATACGAGGTCTGGATGGATTTTTTACATTTTGAACATGTTCCTAGGTGAAGACGCGGAGGGTTTTTTCGTGTCATACGATTGCTGTAACGAATTTGTGGATGGAGCCTTGGAAGTGGTAGACGTGCAAGACGATAGAAATCATATTCTAACTTTTGAATACGAAAGAGTTTGCCAGATTCTTGGCATCGAATTGCCCACTTAAGAACATCCTCAGGAATATCATCAATAGAGTCCGGCAGGGACATAGAATCGATGGTTTTTTCCATCTGGAGATCCTCGGGCGGATTTTCCTCCCAATAATAACCGAGTTGTTCTGCGTGCTCTTTATTTATTGGGAAATAGTCCTGCGCAAGAGTTTCATTGTACGGAAACGGTGAAAGGCTGATTGGAAAAAATTCTCCCCACTCATTTGTACTTTGCATATGCTCAATGATCTTTGGCAAAAGTACTTCATACTCATCTTTGGAGTACTGCTTGTTTAATATGCAGTACTTTTTGTGACGAACACCATTACATCCAAAACAACTCTCGCACATTTGTGCGGTGTCACAGTAGTAAATGTTGCTAGATGTCCAGTTATTAAAACTCAGTGCGTTTTGCATACCTCCATCTCCAGCATTGAGGCACTCGTAATACAGCTCACAACCATTAAATCCTGCGCAGGAGCAATCCATAAAGTCTTTGCTTTCCTCAGTAATATAGAGATTCTTTCCGTCTTCTAGATCTGTAACCATGAAACCGTTTTGAACGTTCGTACAATTTCGCAAATATTCACCCGTTGAGTTTTCACAATTCACATGCACTGCAGCTGGATGAATTGCTGTTTTTCGTAATTCGGAGAATTCACGTTCTAGATCACCATAGCGTTCGTATGATGCAAGTGAGTCACGAATGCGCTTAAACTCTTCTGGTGAGACCTCCTGATTTCTAACGAAATAGCTTTTGTTGTGTAGGTTATTACAAAGAATACAGTTTTTGCATCCACGTAAGTTAAGCGAAAATGCACAATCACTACAATCAAAACATTCATCACTGTGGATGCATCCATAGAGGTCTTTCCCCCACATCATTTCGTAGCAGAGCTCTCCTCTTTGTACTCCAAAACAATCCGAACAGCTGCGGGATCGAAAAGTATATCTAACATACGAGCAGTCTTCATTAAACCACGAGCCACCCATCGCCAAGTAGCAATTTTTGTTATTGGCTGCATAATTGCAGTACTCGCTGTTTTCTGCATTACGATTCATGAGACTGAGTCTCGGCACAGCATCTTGCAACTCTTTGTATTGCTCGAAAAATGGTTTTTGAAAATCATATGGACGACCGTATGAATGCTCGTCCCAGCCATCACCCCACCAACACTCCTGACAGTACACGGGGAATGTTCTATTTGGGCTGTATGAAGTGATCATTGATCGTTTACACAGATCACAAGTGCTACGGTGAAGATGCCGCTCATTTCTGAATGCTAAG
>DJKT01000023.1 GCA_002436205.1 Candidatus Peribacter sp. UBA6535 | reverse complement strand
AGTTCGATCATGGACTTTAGTATACCACGACATATATTTCCTTACTTCTATCCCTGCTTGCCTGCGCCTGATAGGTCTTCACGTCTTTCCACTCATTCTTACAATCTTTGATGAATTCATCAAAATCCCCACCACGGAATACTTTCATTACACACTTTCCACCAGATTTTAGTCGGTCTCGTGCAACAGTGAGTACTGTCTGACTGAGCTCTACAGATTTCCACTGATCGATGTCTTTGATGCCTGAGGTTTTCGGGGCAAGATCAGAAATA
The DNA here is from genome assembly GCA_002436205.1 of Candidatus Peribacter sp. UBA6535. Lineage (GTDB taxonomy): Bacteria > Patescibacteriota > Gracilibacteria > Peribacterales > Peribacteraceae > UBA2170. The sequence continues at coordinate 26,695 of DJKT01000023.1, read as the reverse complement.
ATCAAATCGACCTTTTCTGGAAGGATGGCATCCAAAGCTTTTGTATCAGTAATATCAGCGATGTGTGTTTCTACACCTTCTATGGGTTCGATCTCGGTAAGATCAATCGCAATCACACGACCATTGCCATCCAGAATTTCTGCAGCATATTGAGACCAGCTACCAGGGGCAGCTCCAAGATCAAGTATAGTCATTCCAGGTTTTATCAGTCGAAACTTTTCATCCAGTTCCATTAATTTATAGACAGACCGTGCACGGTACCCTTCGGCTGCTGCTTTTTGAGACCACTTATCGTTGGGGGTATAGCGCTTTGGCATCTAGAGAAGGGGATTCTTTTTTGGGATACCAACTTCACGTGGATATTTCGCATTCGTCTCGCTTGTTTTTTCGAAAACCAAGAGTTGCCTCTTTCCCCAACCTTCGCCCTGCTTCGCAGGATCTACGGTTGGCAGGCCAGTCGTATCAAGATCATAGGTATATGAATCAACCAGATGACAACTGAGTTCTGCCCTGGCGAGAAGAGACTCCTCAAGTTCTGTATCGACTTTCATACTTTTCCACGCAACGATGAATCCTCCCCTTTTTACAAACGGAGCACAGAATTCCAGAAGAACATTCAGCGGAGCCAGTGCGCGTGCGGTAACAATGTCGTAACTCTCACGGTGTTGCGTGTCTCGCCCCTTTTGCTCACAGCGCCCTGCAAGCATGTGGACATTGGATAGCTCAAGTGCATCAGTCATGCGTGTAATAGAATCCAGTTTCTTTTGCGTGGAGTCGAGTCCTGTGAAGTGGGAATCTGGTTTACAGATGGCAAGAGGGAGTAGAGGAAACCCTCCACCAGTTCCAATATCTAAGATCTTGAGATCAGACTTCTGAAAAATCTCTAGGTCAAGAGCAACGACCGAATCAGAAATATTTCCGATCCACACTGCTTCTGGTTCACGAATTGCAGAGAGATTAAGTTTCTGATTTTCTTCTAAGAAAACTTTTTGCAATTCTCGTAGCCGATGTTGTTGCTCATCAGTAATCGTCATGTCAAACTTGGAGCAAGCTTAACACCTTTCTTATGCCACACGGAAAACGAATCGCAAAACTGACCCTACGGGTCAGCCCGCAGGTTGAGAACCAGCGGCTACAATCCACATTCTCCTATTAATATGCCTCATAGTAAAAGAATTGCTGAATTATTGGTAGATATCGGAGCAGTCAAACTCTCCATAGACCCGCCATTTACGTGGACTTCCGGAATCAAGTCTCCCATCTACTGTGACAATCGCATGATCTACAGTCACCCCGAAGCGCGAAACTTCGTTGTAGATGCCTTGGTTGCGAGAATTAAGTCTCTCCACATAGATCCAGATTGCCTAGCAGGGACTGCTACGGCCGCTATTGGATGGGCAGCTCTTGTGGCAGATAGAATGGATCTTCCTTTCGTATATGTGCGCTCTAAGGCCAAGGAGCATGGGGCCAAAAAGCGTATAGAAGGAGACCTAAAAGAGGGATGGGACGTTGTGGTCGTCGAAGACCTCATATCAACAGGAGGAAGCGCTGTTTCTACAGTAGAGGCTCTGAGAGAGGAAGGAGGTGTGAATGTGACTGATGTGGTGGCAATCTTTACCTATGAGATGTTGGTTGCTAATGAAAAGGCTCAAAATGCCTCTGTAAAATTCCATCCTGTGGCTGATTTCAGCACATTGCTAGACATCGCCCTGGAGCAGGGGAGACTGGGAAGTGAAGAAATTGACCGTATTGCTACATTTGCGCAAAATCCAAAGGAATGGGGTGAGTCCTAATACTTGCTAAAAAAGCAAAACTGTTGTATAATATTACAACAGATGGACACACCAATAGAAATCACACCACCGACTATGCCTGTTCAGGTGAATCCTCCGATTCAGCCTAAATAGAGTATTTGCTGAAGTGCTACTCTTACTACTATGAAGCCTAGAAAATCTCCAGATAAGGATCTAGAACTCCCGGATCTTTACAGAGGCGTTGTCTTAAGAAGTATAAGAGGAAAAGAGATCAGTAGAGCCGAGTATGGAACATCGGATGACTTTGCAGATTTGTCAGATGATCAGATCAAATTTCTGGCATCAAAGGGAGGGTTGAAGCACATGAGTCCTGTAGATCTCTTTTCTGAAATTAGTGATCCACGATTTATCAATCCAAAAACGGAAACATTGTTTAAAGAACGTACTATTCTTCCCGGAAAGAACCCAGGAGAGAATATAAGTACTGCTACAAAATTAACACGTTGGGCTTTGGGATTGCTGCCGAGTAAGAGGAAGCTCTAGAACTGTCGCAAAAACCTAAGATCACCTTCATAGAAACTCCGAAGATCAGGGATCTGGTGTTTGATCATAAGTGGTCTTTCTACTCCGAACCCAAAGGCAAAGCCTTGCCACTCTTTTGGATCAATTCCGACATTGTTGAGGACATTGGGATGCACCATGCCACAACCGCCCATCTCCAACCACTTTCCTTCGCGGCTGTCTTCTAGGTCTCCTTGCCACATCATATCCATTTCCATACCGGGTTCGACAAACGGGAAGTAGCCTGTGCGAAAACGAAATTCAACATCACGACCTATGAGTTCTCGTAAAGAGGTAACAAGTACTGCCTTCAGGTTTGCGAGTGTTATATCTTTTCCGATCATCAACCCTTCAAACTGGTGAAACATCGGGGAGTGCGTAGCATCACTATCTTTTCTGTACACCTTTCCGGGGCAAATCATGCGAAATGGTGGCTTGTGCTCCTGCATGTAGCGGATTTGTACCGGGGATGTATGCGTGCGAAGTACGGTGTTTTCTACTCCCTTGATCCAAAAGGTATCCTGCCCGTCTCGTGCAGGATGGTCGTCTGGAATATTAAGCTTGTTAAAGTTGAGATCCTCCGTTTCGATCTCCGGACCGTAGGCTACGTCAAATCCCATGCGTCCAAATACTTCTTCTATCTGTCGCATAAACTCTGGGATCAAATGATGATGACCACGTTGCGTTTTTGGAAGTTCCAGCGTGACATCAATTGCATCTCCATCAGATGCGCCTCCAAGCTCAGATCTTTTTAGGTCAATAAGCTCAATCAATTTCTTCTTTGCGATATTCAAATCTTTTGCAGCATCCTTCCTTTTCTCTGCCGGAAGATCTTTCAATCCTTTTAGAGCTTCGGTCATTACTCCTTCCTTACGACCAAAGAGTTCGTGATCGATGGCATCGATTTCAGAAGGTGAAACCGCATCAGCTATCCTTTGCTCAAAACTTGCCCATGGAGTTCCTACTTCACTCATCGCAGATATTCTAGTGTTCCAGAGCTAATTCTACCAATACAAACACCCCATAAATCATTACACCAATCCACCAGGTCAAAAGTCCAAGTAGATGAAAGAGGAGCAATATACTGGTTGCACTACCCAAGAAGATTCCTTGTCGAAGCGAGATGGATGTTAGCTTTCCGGTATCCCATGTGTGATGTGGAACGTATTTCCACAGCCCCATAAACAGCAACGTTCCAACGGTTGTGGTGCTCATAAAGACACTCAAAAAGAATGCAAATACCGCTTGCATAGGGGCTAGCAGGGGACTGACCCGAAAGAGAACTATCAAAAGTGATGTCGTTGATAGAAGTGCAGCCAAAGAAATTCCAAAGACAAGTGTGTTCATTGTATAAATATTTTATTCAGTAGGAGGCGCAATGCCTTGCTCTTCTAGGTAACTTTTCAGCTTTGCAAAATCATCAAGCAGTGCCTGGCGAAGACCGCCGTTATGCAGTGCTGCTGCCGGATGATAGATAGGGAAGATGGTAACGTCATCGGTGAGTTTGTGTGGGACACCGTGTGCGTTAGAGATGCTGAGCTTCTGAAAGAAATGTCCAAGACTATGTCTTCCAAGGGGAACGATCACCCTAGGTTTGATAATAGCGATTTCCAGCATAAGCCAAGGCATGCACTGGGCTTTCTCTTCTGGAGTAGGGTCACGATTGTCAGGTGGTCGGTATTTTACAACGTTACTTATGTACACCTGTGACCTCTTCCATCCCATAGATTCAATCAGCTCATCCAAAAATTTTCCTGCCGCACCGACAAATGGCCTACCAAGTTCATCTTCTCTTTGACCCGGAGCTTCTCCTATAAACACCACATCAGCGTTGGGGTTTCCTTCACCAAGAACAGGGTTAGCATTTTTGCTAAGAGGACAGTCTTCCCATGTCTTGAGTTTTTCCTGAAGATCGGGGAGCGTGAGTTCCATGATCTAATATTTAGCTTTTACGTTTGCAATGCGCTCCTTTACCTTTTCTTTAAGATCAGCATCTGCCTCTCCAAGAATTTTTACAGCAGCAAGAGCTGCGTTCTTTGGATGCAATACGGTCATCACCGGAACTTCTGATGGCATACGTAGACTAGAGTTGAGATCAACTTGATATTCTTCGAGCGACTGAGCAGGAGGACAGTTCACCACAGGATGTATACAACCTCCGGCAACAACTCCACCGAGACCATTGCTCATACCAACGACTGTTATCACTACTTGTGGCTGTGGGTCCGCATTCAGCTTTTCGATCTCCTCTACCACCTTCTCAGGCACTTTATGCGCAGAGGCGACTACGACTTCTGAGGGAATATCAAACTCATCAAGAATGGCTTTGATCTTGCCAGCGAATTCTTCATCGCTTTTGGAGCCGAGGAGGAAGGTAACTTTCATGGCTGTATTATACAGTTTTTGACTGGTGGAGCTAGCGAGACTCGAACTCGCGACCCCTTGCATGCCATGCAAGTGCTCTAGCCAACTGAGCTATAGCCCCAAATATAGTGGTGCGCCCGGCAGGATTTGAACCTGCGATCTCCTGGACCGCAACCAGACGCTTTATCCGGACTAAGCTACGGGCGCAAATGAATCAGCTGAAGGATCACTATTACGACCAAGCGTCAGACGACCTATTATATTACGGCCTTCTATGAAGGCCAAGGCCGGACTAAGCTACGGGCGCAAACGCAAAGCCGCACGATCTTAACATTGCACAAGGCAGGTTTCTAGCTTTCTGCTACTCTTTTATGTAAAGATATGTCTGATGTTCCCCTTCTTTCAAAAAGATCCATCTCTGCTCGAGGCCTCCCGCAAGGAGCGAGTCGATGCTATTGAGCGCTTGATTTCTCAGGGGACGTTTCATAGTGGATACTATCTTCTTCTCTTACTCGCTACGCTCATCGTCACTCCAGGGTTACTTCTGGATAACGTTGCAGTGATTATTGGAGGAATGATCTTGGCACCACTACTTATTCCACTTCTCTCGATTTCACTCTCACTGGTCTCTGGAAATACCAATGGATTTATACGGTCGATGAAAATTTTGATCATCTCCATTATCGTGACTATCGGAACATCCGCAGTACTCACAATGGTGCTTGCTGAGGCAGGTCTTGTGGTGAACTGGATACCGGATCGCATTAATACAGGAGTGTATATCTTCATCGCATTCTGCAGTGGTGTCGCCGCTGCATTTGCCTGGGTAAAGGAAAACCTCTCAAGCTCTGTTGCTGGAGTTGCCGTTGCAGTTTCTTTGCTACCACCACTGTGTGCTGTGGGAGTGGGGCTTGCCCTTTGGCAACCAGTACTTATGAATAATTCAGCAATACTATTTCTTGCAAACCTTGTGGGTATTTGTATGGCGGGATTCCTGGTCTTCTGGATCCTTGGGTTCATTGATGCCGGAGGAGAAGAGGAGAAGGCAATCAAAAAAGTGGAAGACAAAAAATAAGGGCGCCAGCCCGTAAAGAGGGTGACGCCCTAGAGGTTGCAGTAGACCACTCTGCTACTCTCTGATTGGCAACGCATTCGGTGCGTAAATCCTTTTTTATGTTTGTTATAACCCGAAGCTTCGGGTATCGAGCATAGAGATTACGGCTCACTATGAGGCCAGTGTGTGTTTGTATTGTTCGACCGAGGTCTATAGGTCGTAAACAGAGAGGAACGAGAAGTGACTAGAACATCAAATACAAGATTCGATGCCCGGAACATCGTCCCGGGAAGGGGACCCTACCTACATGGGCTTTTCGAGTCCCGCACATGCGGGACCAGATCAGCCATGCTTGTAAGGCGTCACTTCTCATTGCTCCCTGCGTAAAGATTGCTTTACATTCCTGTTAAAGATCGAACTAACTATTGTAGCATAAAATAGACTTAATTGGAACCTCAATATGCGCTATTATAAGGGCAAATGGCGGGTAAATTAGTGCTTATCATCGGCTCCAGTGGCGTGGGAAAGAGCGTGATCTTACAGGCTCTCAAAGAGAAACATCCAGATCTCCACTTCCCAAAAAGCGCTACAACTAGGGAAAAGAGAGAGGGGGAGGCAGATGACCTCTATCGTTTTGTCACTGATAAGGCATTTGATGAGCTTCATGATGAGGGTAAGATTCTTGAGTATGCAGTGGTTCATGGAAAGGATCGATACGGGACACTCGTTGATGAAATTATTCCCTTTATCGATCAGGGGAAAATCGTAATTCGAGAAGTGGATGTACAGGGGTTTGATAGCATTCGTAAACACCGATATTTTCGTGAGGAGGATTCCGGCTACGAACTCCAGTCCATCTTTATCCTCCCCGAGAGCAAAGCCCAGCTTATATCACACATAACAGATCGAGCTCCCATAGAAGAAGAAGAACTCAATCGCCGCATTGCCAGCATGGAGAACGAACTCGACCATGCACCGGATTGTGATGTGCAAGTAACCAACCGTGAGGGGAAGCTCGAAGAGTCCATCAAAGAAGTGGAAGAGGCGATATTTGGCTAGCATTACGCTTGAATATCAGTAAAATGCATGCATGGCGAGATCAAAAATAGCATTGCTCTACGTCGGTGGATCCATCGGAATGAAAGTGAACCAAAAGACGGGTCGCATAGAACCACTCGAGTCTCTTTCTGAGGTACATCGATTTTTACCGGAATTGCAGAAAGAGGTCTCACTCAAATTCTTTTCCATCGCCAATGTCGGATCATCAGAAATAACTCCGGATCACTGGATAGAAATCGCGCAGACGATTCAATCACTTTATGATCAGTTTGATGGATTTGTTGTAGTACATGGAACAAATACCATGACGTATACCGCTAACGCACTCAGCTTTGCTTTGCAGGGTCTCAGTAAGCCGGTTGTGCTTACGGGGGCTCTAATGCCTATTAATGATATTGCAGGAGATGGGAGAATGAATCTGGTATTTGCTATTCGAACAGCGCAGTTGGACCTTGCAGAAGTCTGCGTAGCCTTGGGACCTCATGTACTGAGAGGTGCTCGGACAAAGAAGGTGGAAGCTTCTTTTATGGAAACGTTTGAAAGCCCCAATTGTCAGCCTTTGGTTGATTTTAGTAGAGAGATCACACTTGCTCCTCACAGAATTGTGCGCAGAAAGAGGACACTCGAATGCAAGCCAATGTTTGATGAAAATGTTGTACTGCTTACGGTACATCCCGGTATGCCACAAGGCTTCTTGGATGCTGTACTAGAATCCAGGCCACATGGAATAGTGCTTAGAACGTATGGACCTGGGATGCTGTCGCGAGAGCTGTTTCCATGGCTACAAAAAGTAACAGAGCAGGAAATTCCTATTGTCATTACCTCTCAGGCATTGCGCGGAAAGGTAGATCTACATAAGTACAGAAAGCAGCTCACGTTGGAGCAACTGGGTATTATCTCCGGAAAAGATATGAGTTTTGAATGTGCAATGGTTAAATTGATGTGGGCGCTTACTCAAGCCAAAACTCCGCGTCGCATTCGAGATCTTATGGAGCGGAATTTGGTAGGGGAGTTGGATGATTAGCCTATTTCATGAGCCAAGCCGTTTTCATCATAAAAATTTTGACGCCAGAGGTCTGTATCAGGATACATGCTTTTTAGCATTTCAAATCGTGATACCTTTACCACTTCCCCTGTTTCGAGCGAAGGAGGTACGACTACTTCTGCTACTTCTGGAGGAGCGTTGAGTGTTGTTGGCATGGAATTTGTGGGGGAAGAAATGATCTGTATGCAGTATCTCCATCCAGAAAAAAAACGACACTCTACAAGGAAATGAAACAAGCCAATTGCCAGTATTTCTTTTCACAAAAACAAAAAGTAAGAGCACCCGAACTCAATTGTATTTTGTACGAACCACTATTAATCTGTCGAGTTTCCATCATCCTCAATCTCCTCGTCATGCTTTTCAATAAGCTTCTTTCCAACGACAGAACCAATCGCTCCACCAATAATAAGACCTGTTACAAGCCGTTTTACCAGCTTGCAGCTTTTCGTCTGTCGTCGGCGACAATTAAATGGCCACATCCCTTATATTCTACAGGATTTTTCTTCTGTATAAAGGGCCTGAGATGCAAAATTTTGCACTCTAGAGGTCAACCTCTGGATAGGACTTTAAATGCTCCAAGACTACAGATTCTACTTCTTGCAGTTTTTCAGGCGTCCTAGCCTCGATGCAAATAGACAGTTTCGGAGAGGTATTACTCTGACGAATACCAGCCCATGCCCCCTCACCAAAGTCGACGCGTACGCCATCAGCATCATTTACCGGATAACTGGTTTTGAAGTGTTCTGTAACTTTTTTGATAATCTCCGTTTTCTTTTCGTCCGGACAGTTGGGTCTGCGTTCGGGGGCTTGGTAGACTTTTGGGAATTCGCTGCAAAGTACAGAGAGGGGGGTGCCACTCTCTTTTACAATCTTGAGAATTCTGAGTGCCGCAACAAGTGCATCATCAAAGACAAAGTAATCCTCACCACAAAAGAAGTGTCCAGATTGTTCTCCTCCAAGGAGAGCGTTGTGTTCTTGCATTGCATGCTCGACAAAGGAGTGACCCACGACAGTCATAATGGGTTTTCCGCCCCATGCTGCGATTTCTGAATCCAATGCTCCGGAATTACTTACCGTAAATACCACGGGCATTCCGGGTTTTCTGGAAAGATGATCCTTAGCAAGCAGAAGGAGTATTTCATCTGCTGTGCGAATGTCTCCATTCTCATCTATTACGCCAAGTCGATCCCCATCACCATCAAACGCAAACCCAATGTCAGCACCTACTTCTTTTACCTTTGATTGAAGATCTTTCAAGGTTTCATATTTACTAGGATCTGCTGGATGATTTGGAAACGTTCCGTCAGGCTCTATAAAGAGGCCTGTCACCCCGGCACCGGTATTGGAGATTGCCTCTTGGTACACAGGACCTGCAACACCGTTACCGGAATCAATCACAACTTTCAGATCTTCACCACATCCATCAAACAATGTTTTCATCGTATTCACATACGCAGTGATGGCATCAGTCTCTTCGGTGGATCCCTCTCCAGTTAGCACATCTTCCTGCATAATTTTTTTGTACAACTTCTGCAAGTCATCTCCGCTGTATGCGTGAGCATCACGTACCTGCAACTTGAGTCCATTGTCTTCTTTTGGATTATGACTGGCAGTGAGTTGTACACTTCCATCAATTTTTCTATCACAGACCGTAAAGAAATTTACCGGACTTGGCGTCTGTCCAATTTTTAAAACATGACACCCCGCAGAAACGAGCCCTTCAATTACAGCCTGTTCAAATTTTGGTCCGTGCGTCCTCGCATCGCGTCCAACGGCAATAACCGGATGATCTGACGCGTACAAATCTCGCACTGTAGAGCCAAATGCTTTGCCTATCCATAAACAGGCCTCCTCCGTGATTTGGGAGTCGACTTTTCCTCGAATATCGTAGGCACGAAAAATATGCGGATCAAGATGTGGCATCGCTATGAATTTTACTGTTTTTCCTTTTGAGATGCACTTTTTTGTTTACATATGGATGATATAATCAAAGCAGTAGAAAATAGCACACTCGATCAGTACGTTGCTGGAATCATGGAGGAAATCGACTCTGATGGAGCAATCCGTGCTGAAATGCTAGAGAAGACGAACATAATACTCATTCGTTTCGGAAATCTAAGGAAGCTTTCCTTTCGGCTCCATGCCGATCAAGATGAACCAGGATTACTCCTCGATATCTTACGGATTCTCTTTATGAAACATGGGCTCAACTTCAATGCACTAGATTCACTTCCAGATAAGAATACAGGAGGAATGATGTTTGACTTCGGTGTGCAGAATGCCAATGAATTGTCTATACCCGAGATTACTGGCTCTTTGGCAGAATTAGGAGTTGATGTTGAAGAGGTAAAGCAGGGGTAGATGAGGGTTGGTGGCAACTGTATGATTTAAGACATGAGTACAATTACTATCGTTGGCGTCCTTAATGTCACTCCCGATTCATACTACGATGGCGGGAAGTTTGATCATCTTGAATCTGCCGTCAAAAGAGCAGGGGAGATGATTCAGCAAGGTGCCGACATCATCGAAATTGGAGGAGAGTCTACGGGACCTGGATCAAGTGACATCTCACCACAAGAAGAAATCAATCGAACAATCGAAATCATTGAAGCAATCAAATCTACGTACCCTGATCAAAAACTTTCTATAGATACGTATAAATCGGAGGTTGCATCGAAGGCAATCAAAGCAGGAGCCATCATGATTAATGATGTCACTGCTGGAAGAGGCGACCCCAAGATGTTTTCGGTTGTTGCAGAATCAAACGTAGATTACGTGTTGATGTATTCCAAAGATCCTACCGCAAGGACAACGATCGAAGAACGCGAATATGATGATGTGATAGAAACCATCAATATCTTTCTATCGGAAAGGATCAATGAGGCAAAGGCTGCAGGTATTCATCAATCGCACATAATCATTGACCCTGGTATGGGACATTTTGTTTCTGCAAAACCTGAATACTCTTTTGAAATCATCGATCGGCTATCAGAACTTACACCAATCGCTCCAGTGTTCATCAGTCCATCCAGAAAATCTTTTTTGGCAGGTCCTGAGAACCTGCCTCCGTCAGAAAGGCTTCCTGCGACCATCAAAGCATCAGCAGATGCAGTAAGCAATGGTGCCCGATACATTAGGACACACGATGTTGCAGAGATAAGAGCAGGGATCTGACTTCTTGTTACTTTTCCGATGAAAAGTAACCAAAAATCTTTGCCACTGATGTGGACGAAGAAATATTTAGAGAACAAAGCGTGCGCTCCTTGACCCCTTTGGGGCACTGCGTCGCTAAGTAGATCGTAATGCGGGGTGATCTTCGTCCACACTACAGTGGCAGACGGAGATTAATCATGGATTAATTGATATATCGATATTATATTTGAATGTTGTATAACAAAGCTCCCCTCTCCTCCAGAGAGGAGAGGGGTTGGGGGTGAGGTCAGCTAGAATATTCCGTCGATTAAGATTGCGAGCAATCCTGAGATAATAAGCATAAATATCAGTCCAACAGAAACGCTGATGATAATAGCTTTGACCTTTTGTGCCCTGTTTTCATCTGCAAGATTTACTACGAGGTAAATACCAGCAATGGCGATAACTACAACAGCAATAAGCGCTACGTACTGCACAATAGTAAAGAGTGTTCCCACGGCAGGATTGATGAGTCCAGATGGGTCACCTGTGACAATGGCACCGGCAACAATAAATTTGATAGTGATGATCAAAATACCCATCAATACAGAGAGTACCGCTTTTCGAAATGCCTGTTGCCCCTGTTCTCCTCCGTAATCTACCAAAGCTTTTAACCCATAAGAGATAATGGTCACAATGGCAATAATGGCAGCAGGTGTTTCTGCAAATTCAATAAATCCACGAACTTCCGAACCAATAATCTCTGCCCCTACAATAGGATTGGCTCCTTGATCAAAGTTAAATGCTGTTGTGAATCCTGTACGGATTCGCGCGGCAATATTAATAAGTACAATACCTATTAACGCCATTGCCATTACTTTTCTGGCTGTAGAAATTCGGTTTTCATCCTGAGCTACAACTGCAAGTAGCCCCGAGACCATAATGACCAGAATGGCAACACCGTTTACGAATGGTAGTGCATTTGCCGCAACAAAACCTGCAATATCCCCAAAACCACCGAATGCAACACCCCCCAGATCACCTGCAACATATGTAGCGCCATCTCGCCCAATGTTAAGCTGGGCATATGTAGTAGTAGCACTGCCTAGTAGGCCGGCAAGAATAGGAGCGATATACATTAAAATGGAGCACGGAATGTAAGGCGAATAAGCGCTAACGAAACCATACAAATGGCAAGAACAACAAACGTGGTAATAATAATTTTTTTGGCTTTCTCACTGTTTTGTTCATTGACTGCAAACACCAGCCAAAGGCCTGCTACAAAGAGTGCGATAACTGCAAATGCCCCCAAAATGGTTCCGATAAAGTTAGCAATACCTATAGCTTCTGTACTGAGGATTCCCACCTGAACACCAGAGAAAGCAAAGACCAGTCTGTCTGCCAGTATAACGATACCAGCACCAACCATTCCGTAGATAAATTGCTTCTTTGATTTTTCTACTTGGGATTCATCTTGAGAGGAAATCAAGCGATATCCTTGGAAGAACATATTAAAGAGAAGTGCTGTAAAGAGAATTGTGCGCAACGCAGTAATCACACCAAAGAGAATGGTATTTGTTGGTGCTTGATTGACAATATTTCCGGGTACCGCAAAGGTGTTTGCCAGTGTAAATGCGCCTCCAGCGAGAATGGTTCCGATCATCGCATAGGCATAGGCGTTATAGACTTCAGAAATTGTACTGTCGTTATCTGCCCCCATGATTAACTTAAATCCATACCACACCAACATGGCAAACAGGACACCTCCAAAAGCAAATTTACCTCCTCGCACAAGAATATTTGCTATAAATACGTCTGTACTCCCTCCCGGACATGCAAGGTTTCCCAGTGGGCAAGGGTTGATGTTTTGTGCAGCAGCAAGATCCGGCAGCGCTGCGGCTGCCACTATTCCTGCGACAATGGCGATATATTTGTGCATATCGCTTCATTATACCAGAATTTGTACTATAATACGACCTATGCAGACCACTTCAGCCCCAAGCCAACCCGTTACTCTTCAAAAGAGCACAGAAGCCCAAATATACTGTCTATTTGCCATTTCTCTGGCATTGACTTGTGTAGGAATTCTTATAGGAATTCAATTTGCGACAGTGCTTATGAATACAGGAATCCACTTCTTTTTTCTGATAGCAGAGCTGGCACTCATCTTTACGGCCAGACTTTGGATGGACAGGACCCCTCTTAACTACGTGTTATTCGGACTTTTTCCGGTGCTTTCGGGTTTCACTATCACTCCGTATATTCTCTCTGTACTTGTTGGATACGCAAACGGCGGAACTATCCTCATGAATGCATTTGCATCAACAGTCTTTATGGCAGGTGCCTCTGCAGTGTTTGCGAGGACTACGAGCTGGAATCTTGGAGGACTAGGTAGGGCAATGATTTTCGGGCTCATTGGCCTTATTGGCCTTTCACTCTTACAACTCTTTGTTCCGGCATTGCGTACAACAGGAATGGAACTTGCGATCTCAGGATTTGGCGTTGTGTTCTTTGCGATTTTTACTGCCTACGATGTACAACGCATTGCAAAGCTTGGAAAGATGGGTGCGAACCCATTTATGTTAGCCCTCAGTCTCTATCTTGATATCTTCAACCTATTCCTTTATGTACTGAGGTTTATGTTGGTGCTTTATGGGGATAGGAGATAACACCTAGCTCCACCCCTTCGCTTTTAGTCCAGCAGATGCAGCTGCCGTCTCTGCTCGTTGTTTGCTATTTCCTGTTCCTTCAGCAATCTTTTCTTCGCCGATAAAAACCGCACACGTAAATATTTTTTCGTGATCTGGACCTACTTCCTGTACCACATCGTAATGTGGAGTGACACCTTCTGACTCTTGGGATTTTTCTTGAAAGGCACTCTTTTCATCGCGGTGCTTTCCGGCAGCCTGCAGAGCTTGAAGCCTTGTAAGAATAAACTCATTGCAAAACTGTTGAGCGATTTCAAAACCTTGATCTAGATACAGTGCACCTATCAGCGCTTCTAATGCATTGGCAAGTGTGGAATCTTTTTCTCGGCCACCACTGCGTTCCTCACCCTTACTCATAAAGAGATACTCTCCTAGAGAAATTTCCGTTGCAACTGATGCGAGGTTTTCCCTATTAACTAGCGCAGAACGAAGGTTAGTCATTTCTCCTTCTGTTTTTTGTCCAATATGAAAAAGATATTCCGTTGATACAAGTTCCAGTACGGCATCACCCAAAAACTCAAATCGCTCATTGTGACCAAGGGCTCGCGACTGCCTGACTGCACTTCTGTGCGTGAGGGCCTGTGCAAGTAGGTCTTTATCTTTGAAGTGAATGCCAATGGTCTTTTCGAGATTGATGAAACTTTGAGCGGACATTACTCTTAGTGTAGCCTAACTCTTATTGTTCGCAATCGCATTCAATACACCATTTACAAACTTGCCGGTCTCTTCTGTTCCGTACTCTTTAGCAATATCAATTCCTTCATTCATCACCACCGCAGGTGGAGCGTCGTCTGCATGGAGTAGCTCAAATGCACCAATCAGAAGTACCGGTCGTGCTATTGGATCCATCTTGTCAAATTCCCATTCTGGTGCGTGTTTTTCTATTTCTGCCCTCAGTTCATTCTCCATTGTGGTAACACCTTCTAAGAGCACTAAGCAAAACTCCTCATCAGCTCCTCCGAGCTCTGCAACATTTTTTGCGAGAGCTTGTTTTTCATCAATGCCTCGATGCTGTGCGCGTTCAAAGAGCACCTGCATGACGGCAATTCGTGAGAGATGGCGTTTGCGAGCCATGAAAGTAGGGGGGTTAGGCTTTAACTTTAGTGATACCCTTAAGCGTCTTACTCTTTTTATTCTTAGCTTCAGCCTTTATAGAAAATGGAGAGTTGGCTTTGTTTTTAAGCCTGCGAATCTGCTTCTTTTGGTATTCGCTGTGCTGAGCTCTTCCAGAACTCTTAGCTCGCCGTTTCTTTGGGGTAGGTCTTTTAGCCATAGTCTTGTGGGGTTATCCCATCTTGATCTCAATATCTACACCTGAAGGGAGGCTCAGGCTTTGCAGACTTTCGATGGTATTGAAGGTAGTTTCGGAAAGGTCAATAAGCCTTCTATGGGTCCGCATTTCATACTGATCGCGCGCATCCTTGTGCTTAAAAGTAGATCGTTGAACGGTAAATTTACGGATCTTCGTTGGCAGTGGTGTTGGTCCATGGACAACAGCTCCACTACGTTCTGCAGTATCGAGGATCTTTGCAGCTGCTTCATCAAGAACAATATGATCAAAAGCACTCAAGCGAATGCGGATAGATTGAACTTTCTTGTCCTCTCCTTTTGTCTTTTTTGAACTGCCTGATACTGCAGATTCCGCTATATCCTTATCAGACTTTTCAGCTGTAGCCTTTTTCGTACCTTTTGATGGTTTCTTTGGAGGATTCATAGCGGTGAAAGGAATGAACGAGGGGGTAAATGGGTGGGCTTTGTGTAGAGACGCGCTATAGCGCGTCTCTACGGACACCCGAAATATTATTTATTAATCTTCGTCACAACTCCGGCACCAACAGTGCGGCCACCTTCACGGATAGCGAACCGAGTACCTTCTTCGAGAGCAATAGGAGCACCAAGTGATACTTTGAACTTCACGTTATCTCCAGGCATAACCATTTCTACGTTCTCCGGAAGTTCTACAGTACCGGTTACGTCTGTGGTACGGATGTAGAACTGAGGTTTGTATCCTTTAAAGAATGGCGTGTGGCGTCCACCCTCTTCTTTGGTGAGGATGTAAACTTCAGCATCGAATTCTGTGTGCGGAGTAATGGAACCTGCCTTTGCAAGCACCTGACCACGCTGGATCTCTTCGCGCTCAATACCACGCAGCAGAAGACCAACGTTATCTCCAGCAAGACCTTCATCAAGAAGCTTGTGGAACATTTCTACACCGGTAACAACAACCTTACGAGTCTCGCCGATACCAACAAGCTCTACTTCGTCGTTAACGTTTACTTTACCCTGATCGATACGACCAGTAGCAACAGTTCCTCGACCCTTAATAGAGAACACGTCTTCTACAGGCATAAGGAATGCTTTATCAATCTCACGCTTTGGATCTGGAATGTGAGAGTCGAGAGCGTCAAGAAGCTCTTTAAGCTTCGCAATGTTGTCTGCGTCACCTTCGGTAGCCTTAAGAGCTGAACCTTGAATAATAGGAGTAGTGTCTCCGGGGAATTCGTATTTGTTGAGTAGTTCACGTACCTCCACTTCCACAAGCTCGATAAGCTCTGGATCTGAAACCATATCTACCTTATTAAGGAAGACGACAATGTACGGAACGTTTACCTGACGTGCGAGAAGGATGTGCTCACGTGTTTGTGGCATCGGACCATCTGCAGCAGATACAACGAGGATGGCACCGTCCATCTGGGCAGCACCTGTAATCATGTTCTTAACGTAGTCAGCGTGACCAGGACAGTCAACGTGCGCGTAGTGGCGCTTTTCGGACTCGTACTCCACGTGGGAAGTAGCAATAGTAATTCCGCGCTCACGCTCTTCTGGAGCGTTATCGATAGCGGCAAAGTCCTTTTTCTCACTGTCTGGTGAGAAGTTCATAGAGAGAGCAGCCGTAAGAGTTGTCTTACCGTGGTCAACGTGTCCGATAGTACCTACGTTAACGTGGGTCTTACTGCGGTCAAATTTCTGGTCAGCCATGTTTAAGTTTTGGAAAAAATGGTCAAATCGCTTAGAGGTTACCCTCAACTAGCCGGAAAAGTCTAGTGAGAAAGGAAGATAGAGTCAAATCTTTACGGTCATGAAATTAAGAGAAAATCAGAAGTTCTGTAAAGAATATATGACTTTTGTGCTTAGATAGGTCATTTCATAGATGCTCTATACTGTGTCTATGAATCGATCCGAACGCAGTAGTATCTTCGTTGAAGAAATCTGGCAGTGGTATGCCCGCCATAAGAGGAAATTGCCATGGAGAGATCTTTGTATAAACGATGATACCCAGAGGGCGTATCAGATCATGGTTTCAGAAATTATGCTGCAGCAGACACAGGTAGAACGAGTAAAAATTGTGTACAAAGATTTCCTGAATAGATTCCCATCTATCAAGGATTTATCCTCTGCATCTAATAAGGATATTATCCTTGCTTGGCGAGGAATGGGGTACAACAACAGGGCTCTGAGGTTGCGGGATGCTGCACAACAAATTCTAAAATACGAAAAACGAAATACGAAAAACGAAAGTTCGGATTTCGATATTCGTGCTTCGGGTTTTCCCAAAGGGATAAGAGAGCTCCAATCACTCCCCGGCATTGGTCACTACACAGCGGCTGCTATCAGAAATTTCGCCTTTAATCTTCCAACACCCTGTATAGATACCAATATCAGAAGAATCTTGCATCGAGTCTTCATCGGACCGGAAAATGCTGATGGAACGTGGAAAAAGAGCGATCGTGATCTTTTGAAGATTGCAGGGGAAGTCTTAGATATAGCAGTTGAATCAGGTGATACTCAAAACTGGCATGCAGCACTGATGGATTTTGGCTCATTAGTATGCACCAAGCGAAGTCCTAAATGGGATATTTGCCCTCTGACCCAAAAGGGGATTATGAAAGCTGCTTATATGGTACCGAAATACGAAATACGAAATACGAAAACCGAACCCGGGCGTATGGTTGGATCAAAACATATTCCCAATAGAATCTTTCGTGGAAAAGTTGTCGAAGAGCTTCGGGATTCATCAAAAGGATTAACAATACCCGAAATCGGCAGGCGCGTGTGCATCGACTGGGATGAATCTGAACATATGCAGTGGCTGGAGAGTATTATTACAGCGCTCAAAAAAGATCATCTGATTCAGATGTCTGGCAAAAGACTGGTTCTTGCAGACTGATTACTCATCAATCATTCCTTTCTTAGCTGTCGCACGTGATTTGAGAACTACGACAGCCGTAGCTACGAGTGCAAGAGCGAGAAAGATCATAAATGCCCAGTAGCCTATGCCCTGTGTAGGCTGCCCTGGTTGTGGGGTAGGGCCAATCGGTTGAATGCTAGGAAGCGTATCTGAGGGTCTATCAACGTAGATAATATCGGGTGTATCTTGAGCAACCTGTGGAGGTTGCGCGGTGTCTGTTGGTTGGGTTGGCATAGCATCAGAAGGGGGAAAGCCCGGTGGGGGAGTTGTATCGGTATCGGTAGGAAGTAAAGGTGACGCGGAGCTGACTGCGGAATCTTCCCGAATGCGTGAACGGGCAGTTTTTGCAGAAGATTTGGAAGAGGCAGTAGTCGATGGAATTTCTTTTGGTGATGGAATGATATCAGGCTGTATTTTACCTACGGTATCTGCAAAAGTTCTTGCTATAGCAGCAGAACGTTCCGCTTCTTCTCGATGGGCAAGAAAATATTCTACGGGTTCGAGATCTTCTTCACGGAAAAATCCATAGGCGATGGAGTTGTTGTCTTTGTTGGAAACAAGCAATACTTCCATCTCTGGAAGATAATAGAGAACTTCCCTTTTTCCACTGATTGTAAGAGTGTCATCGGTTATTGCTGCTATCTCTTCTACTTCTCCCAGAAATGTACAGTCCGGACCGACAATTTTACTTAGAGAGCCCGGCCTTTGTAAAAAGATACTTGTGAGGAGAAATGCGTGCTTTACGTCGTCTTCCATTGCAGTGAGCTTGTTGCAATCGGCATTTTCCATATCCAGTACTGCACGTTGTATTTCTCGGTCGGCCATGGGGGGAGATGTGTACTCCTGTGGAATAGCAGGCATATTGGGGTCTGGATCTTGCGCACCTATATTCAAAAGAGCATGCGCATCAACAGACGTTGGGCTGTATAGTCCTATCGTAAGTACAAAGAGAAAAAGGAAGGGCACAGACCAAGTATAGATTGTTTTGGTGCTTCTGTGCTACTGCGGTTTTTCCTCATCTACCGCATCATGCTCACCCATGGCTTCAAGTGCATGCTGTATACGCTCTGAAGATTCTTCTACTTGCTGTGGCTTCTCTGGTGCGGGTATTTCTTTCTTGGGAACCGAAGGACCTGTTGCAGTTTTTGGCTTTCTTTTAAGGAAAAATCCAATAGCACCCGCGGCGAGAACAACAGCTATCGCTAAGTATTTCATGCGCCCAAGCAAAGCCATCATCACGGATTGCTTTTTGCGTGGTGCAGCTTTCCTTTCTTCCTCTTGCCCCTCTTCTTCTACAGTAGAAGTATCTTCTACAAGATCTTCTTCTGCGTTCTCTTCCTCCTCAAATGTTTCTGGAGATGGAAGAGTAGGGATGAGTATTTCGGGTTTTTCCTCAAATACAGAAGGCTCTTCATCGAAGGGGCTGTCTGCTGCACTTGTATCTACATCTGGAATTGTTCCTTGTTTTATTGGCTCTCCAGATCGAAAAAATGCAGGAGGCGCTTGCACAGGAGGAGCAGGAGTAGGCTCTGGAGTAGCTTCAGGAGCTGTTTTTTCAGGTGTAGGTGAGGAGGGGGGCACTGGTTCTGCATCTTCTGTTACTTCTGCCCCATCCGAAACCTTCAGATCAGTAAATACATCTTCTGGAGAGAGATACGCGTGAGCAGTTCCCGTTAAGAGACTGAATGCCGCTAGAGTAAGAAGTATGTACATGATTTTTAAGAGCCATGCCCTGTTGCCGGATCAGTAATAGTGACGAATCCACTACAGAGATTTCCATTGTTCCCGTGACAGATTTTAATCTCGTCTCCTACACTGAGTGTATCGTTAAATGAGCTTTGGTTTGCTTCTGCTTCCAGATTATTTCCCTTTGAGCAGATAAAGTTTATTCGCTGATCAAAGTAGCCACTTCTTGTATAAATGTGAGCACACGTATCGAAGTTCTTGCTATAGGCAATAGTGAGATCATTGTTTTCATTCAGGCTGGCACTATGCAAATCAACGGAATCCGGAGCAGGTGCTGTACACATGCTTCCATCTGGATTGACATATGGTCCACAGCCACAAGCACCTTGTCCTGTGCCTTCGCAGCCTTCTGGCGGAGCAGCACATGGTGGGCATTGTTCTTCATCATCATCAGATTCTCCACCAAGTTTTTCAATCAGAAGATCAGCATCAGTTTCGTTGACTGCACCATCACCATTCATATCAACACGTGCAAACTGTTCGTCTGAAAGTGCTGGTCCACCCTGCAAGTGGTCTATAAGACCAAAGGCATCTAGAATATCGACTACGCCGTTACCATCGAAATCACCGTTGCCAGGTACTACACTGCTGGATGAGGAGCTTGAACTACTGCACAGAATAGAAATTAGCTTCATCCTAGTATTGTTAATGTCTATTGGATCGTTCTCGTTTGCACTAACATAGACGTCGTACGTAAGAGGATTTGGACAGCTATCTGATGGAATCCTGTAGGTGAGATCAAAAATATCTTGGAATGTAGTACATTCCACTCTATGAGTGGATTTCTGAATACATCCTTGTGTAGATGAACTTGCTATAAACTCTAGTCCGTTAGGAATAATTGCCTGTAGAAGGAAATTGGTCAGAGCATCTGGCCCTGCATTTGATATGAATTGTCGGATGGTAAATGTGTCACCATTCCTAGGCATTATTGGGGTCACTACTGTACTGTCGACAGAGAGATCGGCAGTACCGGAAGGAGAAGAACTAGAAGAAGAACTAGGATAAGAAGAATTAGGATGAGAAGAAGTAGGATAAGAACTTGAAGTTCCTACACCTCCCGAAAGTGATGGAATGAGTGGTGTGCACTCACTTCCTTGGCCATATGTGTAGCTACAACGATACCCATCTTCCACGAAACATTCGCTATTGCAGCCATCGCTATTGATAGTATTGTTGTCATCGCACTCTTCTACTCCTTCACCCAGATACCCATCACCACACACTGAACAGTCCTCAGGACACGACTGCACATATTCGATATCCTCCTGACAAATATCATCACCGCAGTAGGAAACAAGAGAAAGACCCTCTCCACACTTGTAAGGCAAATCCACAGTACTCATAACATAATAGCGATTTCCTTCTTTGAACGTTTGCAGAGTATTGGTCGAGTCGTATTGGGAATTTACTGCAAGCTCACCTTCAGAAATAAAGAAATCGCCATCAAATGGTGGTTCATTCCCTGTAAATTCATATGCCCAGAGACGCACGTCCCAAAGATTATTTACTGTAGTAGCAACGTCTCCACCTGTTTCACATCTGAAGAAGTTGTGACTGTCTTTCGGGAGCACCACTCCTTGCGCGACCTGTTCAGGTGTAAAATCATTAAGAGCAATCTCTGGCGGAGGTGAAAAGCTACTTGCTTGTACGCTCAGAGAATTGTATTCGACAGTGGGGTTGTATTGCTGAGCAGTCGCAACGCCAAAGATAATTGCGACAATTGCGAGTGTAGTTACACCGAGTTTTTGGAGATGAACTTTCATACGATAGGGTGTGAAATTTAGACGACAGTAGGAGTAGGAATTTTAGGCTTTCGCATTACCAAGAACATTCCACCAACTGCAATGACTGCTGCGACTGCAATAAGATATTTTATCGTGTCATCTGCTTCAGGTGCGGATTGTTTTACAGTACCTTCTTCTGCATAAAATGCTGCGGGCGCTTGCGTAGGAGCTTCGGCAATTTCTTCTTGTACTTTGAGGTCTGGGAATACTTCTCCAGGTGAAAGGTACGCATGTGCAGTACCGGCAGAGAAGCTAAGGCCAAGAATGATAAGTGAGAGGAGTGTGCGCATAATCTTTAAGAGTTGTAAGAAGTAGATTTGACTGAGGTCTCTGGATATTCAATCCAGTTAAATATCACATTTGTGGATCCATCTCTGTCGATCCATTGTATATGTGTATCATCACTTCCCATTCCAAAGTTTCCACGTTGATCGAATTTCTGAAGAGCTACTTGTAACACAGATACTCCACCTGAGGTAGCGGCGACATTGGGATTAAGAATATTTGCTTCGAGTACGAAAGTACTGTCTGTTCCTTCGTCAATCTCACTATCAACTACTGAAGCATCTATCCCTGTACATTGTACAAAGAAGGTTCCACTGATGTTCGCTGCTGTGAATACATCACCACTAAGATAGTATGGTTGGCAGTTTACGGTCTTTGTCTGGTCTGCCTTGTTGAATACTTTAAAGCTTTGTGCGTTTATAGCTACATTTGTTGCGTTGACATTAAAGATTATAGAATCAAGGATTGCGTCGTTTTCTCCATCCTTTGAGTTGCTGTGTGCTGCAGCTGAAAATTTAAACTGACCAATAGAAGAAATGCCAGTAGGAACAGCTGTACCGTTACCATCAGGGTTAGCATTGGTAATAGAGGTAATTTTTGCCATAACTACAGTTTCATCTTCTCCAGTAATGCTTTGCGTTGGGCCTGCTGAGTCTGCTCCAATAAAGATTTCTCCTTCTGCAATAGTATCACCATCGTTTTGAGAGAGATCGTTTGAAGACTCTGCTCCTCTTGCACGAACTGCACCAGGAAGGTTTGTAGCAACACTACCATTGAGATGCGTATTAAAGGCATCTCCGGATATACCACCCACTAAGTCAGTTCTCATGCGTGGTCGTATGATGACATCTATGTCTTCTCCCTTTGGAACAACGAGCTGTAGGTTTTCCATATTTGCACAAAACGTATTATCTGGATATGCAGTCGCATCAGAGCCACATCCTCCTTTGGTTGCATCTGCAAATTTTGTTGATTCACCATCACGAAAGAGCTCAAAACGATCAATTGAGCGACTTAGCGGAGGTGCGGAAATTTGTAGGTCCGTTACATCAATATCTTCGTTTTCTGCATGGAACTCCAGTCTGAGCACTGCTTCACCAAGTGTTCCTCCAAGGAGCTGACGATTGCGCAGTGGCTGGGTATCTTTTGTTACGAATAAATCACCTTGGCTTACAAGAGTCCATGGTTGAGAGTCCGTAGTCCGTAGAACAATATCACAGTGAGATTCGGTACATTGACCATCACGCTCAATACCGTACAGATCAGTTCCGTTAGAGACACTTTCCATAGCAATTGTATTGCTAAATAGTCCATCTTCGAATGCAAGTTGTAAGATGTTTGAGGTCAGTGAACCGGCAACATCTGCATGTACTTCGTATGTGCCAGTTGTACTCTTTGGAATAACGATTCCGCCTCCTGCTAGATTATCAAATTTCACTTGTCCAGCTTGAGCGCTGACTCCATCTTGAACGATAGTATCAACTACATGATCAGCATTGGTATCTACCCATAATGCATAGTTGGTCGCATTGTTCGCACTACCTTCCTGTGCTTCGAATATAGCTTGAGTGAAGAGGAGGCTTTCAGTTTGTGCCCATATTTCAAATCGAAGAAGGTTGATGTTCTTTTGATTTTCGACAGCGATGTCTCCCGTACCAATTTCCTTTTGGGTAACGAAGGCTGCAGCTCCAACATTTCCTACACATTGGTTATTAGTCTCGCATTCATTTGTACCAACTCCAACAACATCTACACACTGATTATTTTGACATTCAGTATGACGCGCATCGTTTGAATTTGTTGAATGAGTGGAAGAACGCACAAGACTACTACTCATACCAAAGGAAGATAGATGGCCATAAGAAGACGGTGTGCTGGGTATACTAGTATGTGAAAATAACGATAGGCTAGTGCTAGTTGAGAAACCTGCACTCGAACTTGTACCTGCTCCTCCAAGAGTTGGAATCAACATATAGCACTCACTTGGTTCTCCGCTACAACTGTAGCCGAGTTCTTTTTGGCATGCATTGCAACCATCTCTGTTTAGACCGTTAGCATCATCACATTTCTCATTTGGGGTTATGATTCCGTCTCCACAGACTTCTCTATCACATTCTGCAGAGCATCCGTCTCCACCAACTTGGTTCCCATCATCACAATCCTCGTTTCCTGATACAACGCCATCACCGCAGCGCTCAATCTGACACGTTGCATTACAGCCGTCATTATCTAGATTATTCCCATCATCACATTCCTCATTCTCGCTAACAATGCTATCTCCACAATAGGCATTCAATGAAATTCCCTCATTGCACTTAAAGTACATATCCTTAGCACTCATAACATAGTAACGCCTTCCTCCTATAAATGACTCTAGAGTATCTAGTGAGCCATACTGAGGATTTAAGGCAAGTTCCCCATCAGAAATAAAGAACTCACCATTAAATGGGGGTTCATTTCCGGTAAATTCATAAATCCAAAACCGTGCATCTATAAAATTATGTATTCGTATACCAATTCCAGCAGTGCTGCAGGTAAAGAAGTTATGTGCATCTGCAGGTAAAACTACTCCGTCAGCAACTTGCTGAGCAGTAAATTCATTAACAGGGATATCTTGGGATTGTCCTCGCAAGACACTGTTACTCGGAAGTTGCAGTGCGGTGAGCGAGATACCGACAACGGTAGCCACTACGGCAAACTGCTTTAGAGAGGAGTTCATACGAAAAGAGGGGATG
Source organism: Candidatus Peribacter sp. UBA6535 (assembly GCA_002436205.1). Taxonomy (GTDB): domain Bacteria; phylum Patescibacteriota; class Gracilibacteria; order Peribacterales; family Peribacteraceae; genus UBA2170. The sequence continues at coordinate 2,276 of DJKT01000023.1, read as the reverse complement.
GGTGTGAATATTTCTTAGTATTATAGCATTTTTAGAAAAATTGATCCATTCCTCATTATATATTGCAAATCAAAATGCCATAAAAAACAAGGGGTCCTTCGTTGCAAGGAACCCCCTGTTGATCATCGTTGTTAGGTAGCCTGATGTTCTACTCTTCGCTCCCGGATCACGTTTACCTTAATAACCCCCGGATACGTCAGCTCGTTTTCTATCTTCTGAGCGATATCCTTGGCAAGTTTCTCTTGCTCGAGGTCATTAATTTTCTCTGTATCAACGTACACGCGGATCTCCCGACCGGCAGAGATAGCAAATGCTCTGTGGACACCCTCGAAGCTTTTGGCAGTCTCTTCAAGTTCTTTAAGACGCTTGATATACGCTTCCATAGATTCTCGGCGTGCACCTGGGCGCGCACCGGAGATAGCATCTGCAGCAGCAACGACAAACGCTTCTGCAGTCTCGATAGGAATGTCTTCGTGGTGCGCTGCAACACAGTGTGTTACTTCGTCACGTACTTTAAATTTCTTACAGATTTCGACACCAATTTCTACGTGCGTTCCGGAGACTTCGTGATCGAGTGCTTTACCCATGTCATGCAGCAGGCAACCTTCGACAACAATCTGTGGATCTGCACCAATCTCTTCGGCCATAACACGGCCAATGTTGGCCATTTCTACGCTGTGCTTAAGGATGTTTTGTCCGTAACTGGTGCGAAATCTGAGCCTACCGATAATCTTAAGAAGCTCCGGTGGATACCCCGTAATTCCCAGCTCTTCTGTCGCTCGCTTTCCGAATTCCATCATCATCTTTCCCACTTCTTTCTTCATCTTCTCGACAACTTCTTCTATACGTGCCGGTTGAATGCGTCCGTCTTTCAGCAACTTTTCCATCGCAAGTTTTGCAACGTACCTTCGTGCCAAGTCGTAACCGGAAATGATAATAGCTTCGGGTGTGTCATCAATAATAATGTCGACACCTGTTGCTGCTTCGAAAGCAGTAATGTTGCGACCTTCTTTACCAATGATCTTTCCTTTCACATCATCGGAAGGAAGCTGCACAATGGTTGAAGTTGATTCTGTAGCGACTTCTGCGGCGTAGCGCTGCATGGCTTCTGCCATAATGTTTTTTGCTTTCTCTTCGTAGGCTTCGTCCATGTCTTTCTCTTTGAGCTTTATTTGCCCAGCAAAGTAGTCAGAAAATTCAGACTCTACTTCTTCTTTTAACTGAGTCTTCGCATCTTCCTGCGAGAGTTTTGCCACACTTTCCAAGGCTTCTCGGTGCTTTGCAGAAGCGTCTGTCAGCTCGGTTTTCAGCTCTTCTACATCCTCTTCACGCTTGGAGACTGATGCCCTCTGGCGCTCTATCTCCTGCACCTTCTCGTCGAGCTGCTTCTCCTTTTCTTCCAGTCTTCCTGACTGCTGTTCTAGCTTTCCTTCTATTTCTCCGGCCTGCAGTTTTGCTTCGGCAATGATTTCTTTAGAACTTGCACGGGCTTCTGCCTCTGCAGTTTTTACCTGATTGCGAGCTTCACTTAATTTGCTTTCCGCTTTTTGCAGCTCACGCTGTTTACTGTCAATTTGCTGCTGCATTTTGTCACTAACTTTTTTACCCTTAGAAAACCAGAAGAATCCTACGATGAGGCCGAGAAGAACTCCTGCTGATAGTCCAAGGAATACGATGATAAATTGTTGATCCATGATGTAGTTGTAGAAAATACTATAGGTACTTCTGCAACCCTAGGCGCGTGAGCGTGCTGTGATCTTTGAGGTGGTTCATACGTCGTATTGACGTTAGTGAGATCAAATTAAGGCTTTTCCTGCGTCTTTCTCTAGGGGTGACAGAAGTTGTCGTATCTATAATACTCGAAATTGCCAATAAATTCCACAAGTTCCAAAAGTTTATGGAACTGGTTTCGCCGCTCTGTGATCAGAAAAACCCGATCAGCCCTATATTAAGCCAAATAATGGATATCGATCTTCAGCGATTTCCGTGCTGCAATAGCCGACTATGCGGTGCATTTATTTATGTCTTGGCCTTCTGTTTCCTTTTGTCGCTTCTGCACAAGTCGTGATCTCTGAAGTGATGTGGGCTGGATCCGAAGTTTCTTCTGCAGACGAGTGGTTGGAGATAGCAAACATCACCGATGAAGAGATTAACATTAGTGGTTGGACGATAACGAAGCGCGCATCCGATGGTGGAAATGTAGTGATGATTTCTTTTCCGGAAGATGCACGTATCTTCGCTGGAGAGTACTACCTCATCTCTAATTATGATGTCGA
>DJKT01000028.1 GCA_002436205.1 Candidatus Peribacter sp. UBA6535 | reverse complement strand
CGATCAATCTCCTCCAACTGTCCAAGGCCCACTGCAGCTTGCATGTTCGTTGGACGATAGTTAAACCCAAGTTCTTCGTGACGGAATCTTTTCTCCGGTGAGTGTGCGAGATCTTTGAGCCAGCGTGCACGCTGCGCAAGTACATCATCATTTGTTGTAATCATTCCACCTTCTCCTGTGGTAATAATTTTATTGCCGTAAAAACTAAACGCGTTGATGGTTCCTATCGATCCACATTTTTTTCCTTTATACGTTGCACCATGTACTTCGGCGGCATCCTCGATCACCATGAGATTATGCTTGCGTGCGATCTCCATAATAGGATCCATGTCGCAGGGGAGTCCGTAAATATGCACAGGCATTATTGCCTTTGTGTTCGCTGTGATTTTGGCTTCGATAAGCGCTGCATCAATGTTGAGTGTTTCCGGATTTATATCGACAAAGACCGGAGTTGCTCCTGTGTACATCGTCGAAAACGGCGAAGCAATCATTGTAAAGTCGGGGATGATCACTTCGTCTCCCGGGCCTATATCCAGAGTGCGTTGTGCAACGTGGAGTGCTGCAGTTCCACTTGTGGTAAAGATGGCATGCTTCACTCCAATGTAACCTGCAAATGCTTCTTCAAACTTTTGGATGCACGGTCCCGCAGAAGAAATCCATCCGGTATCCAAAGCTTCTGTTACATACGCTTTTGCGGCATCGGTAATCAGTGGTTCGTTTACGGGTACCTGCCTTCGCCCGTTGTTGTTTGGAGTATCAGTCATGGCTACGGCAGGCAGGCTCTCATTGTGGATCACGGAAAGTTTTCTCAATTTCACGTCCGGGGTAGGGGCCTTGTTTTACTTCTAGCATGCGCACGGGCTCGAGCATTGTGAGCGTGTGTCCTCCTTTCATAATTACAAGACAATCACCGGCTGTAACTGTAACTTCTCCAATTACACTCCAGTCGTCATCCAATATTTCTACTTTGGCACTTCCACTTTGAAACCAGATAAATTCTCCGGGGCTCTCTAAATCTAACGTTCGGGGATTATGTTTGTGGGGGATGACTTCGTACCCTTTTTCACGCTCGAAAATACCAACCTGTAGAGGGTCTTCGTCTCCTGTAAGAAAATGCATGCCATTTTCTATGTTGCCTTCTGCGCGAAATACCTTTGCGTAGATTTGCCCGTCTTTCTCGATAGTCTGTTCATTCATGCGTCGATTATATGGTACGTTGGCTGCCATGCGACAGTATTTCCCTCATCTTACAAAGTTTGCTGTGTATGTGTTTTGTGGCTGCACCGCTGCTGTAGTAGATATTGGGACGTATTTCCTCTTATTACACGTTGGCATTTGGTACATAGTGGCGAATGTGGCCGGGGGAGTTTTGGGCTTTTTTACAGCATTTCTGATGCATAAATTTGTGGTGTTTCAGAAGAAAGATGACTTCCTGAAGCATTTGGGGCGCTATTTTGTCGTCGATATGGTGAATCTGGTGATTATTACAGGGTTGCTCTTTCTTATCGTGGATATGGGTGATATCGACGAAGGGCCTGCGAAATTTATTGCTCTTGCCCCTATGGTGCTGTGGAATTTCTTTGTGTATAAATTTCTCGTCTACGTCTAGAGAGACGGGTACACTGCCCGCATGGCAAAGAAAGCTCTTATCACTGGAATCACAGGACAGGATGGCTCGTATCTTGCAGAGCTGCTTCTGGACAAAGGATACGAGGTGCATGGAATAGTGCGTCGCGCTTCTACGTTTAATCGTGGTCGTATCGATCATCTCTTTTCTGATGATCGTGGATCTGGGATTCACACAGAGCTGCACTATGGAGATTTGGGAGATAGTAATTCACTCATTCGCATTCTCTCTACAGTGAAGCCCGATGAGATCTATAACCTTGCAGCACAGAGCCACGTCGCAATTAGTTTTGATATTCCGGAATATACAGGAGATGTAACAGGTATAGGTGCCGCGAGGCTTCTGGAGGCTGTGCGCAGCTTGCAGCTTGCATCAAAAATTTACCAAGCAAGTTCATCGGAGCTCTATGGAAAGGTTCTTGAATCTCCGCAAACAGAAATGACACCATTTTATCCGCGTAGTCCGTATGCATGTGCAAAGGCGTATGCGTTTTATATGACGCGCAACTACAGAGAGAGTTACGACATGTTTGCGGTAAACGGTATTCTGTTTAATCACGAGTCACCTCGAAGAGGAAAGAACTTTGTGACACGAAAGATTACGTACACACTCGCTGCGATGGCAGCAGGCAAACAAGACAGGTTGTATCTTGGAAACTTAGATGCCAAGCGTGACTGGGGATACACCAAAGAATATGTGGATGGTATGTGGCGCATGCTCCAGCAAGACACTCCCGAAGACTTTGTTCTAGCCACAGGAAAAATGGCTTCTGTTAGGGAATTTTTGGAACTGTGTCTTACGCGATGCGGTTACGCATTCGAAGCTCAGGGTGAGGGCGTAGAAGAAAAGTACATTGATACAAAGACCGGTGATACTCTGGTGGAAGTTGTGGAACGGTATTATCGCCCTGCAGAAGTTGATGCACTTTGTGGAGATCCTTCTAAGGCAAAAGAAAAACTTGGTTGGGAAGCACAGACAAATATGGAAGGGCTCGCAGACATAATGATACAGGCTGACTTTGAACTCTTTGGGATGACGGTACCTGCGTAAGCGATGCGCTCTACTCTTATCAACATCGCATTACTCTGTTGCTCTATTGTTGTGACACTTCTTTTCTTAGAAGGGGCACTTCGTTTGTTTGCTGCATTTGAGCCCTGTCGTGCACTTGGCTCTATTCCAGACAAGCTTCTGTGGCAAGTTCGTCCACCGCATCAAGATTTTTCTACAGATTGCGGTGAATATCAAACGCACTACACGACTAATAGCTCAGGTTTTCGTGGGCCTGAGTTCCCTCCGAAAAGTCATCAAGACACAAAGAGGATTGTCGTGCTGGGGGATTCGTTTGTTGAAGCAATTGAAGTGGAAGAATCTGAACGTTTTGCTCGTTTGATTGATAGTGATCTAGGAGAACAAACAGATGCAGTTATTATAGGATTTCGAGGATCTTCTCCGGTTCATGCGCTTGCGCACTATAAAAATCTCGCTACAAACTATAACCCCGATGTTGTCGTGCATTCGTTTTATTCCGTTAACGATATCATCGAAACTGATGAGGATTTTGTGAATCTTCACCCGCACGAAAACTGGAGACTGAAACTTGGACGTTCCAGCCTTCTTGTACAGCTACTCTACGATAGGGTCTACAGACCCATTGCCCTTTCTGGGCAAGAGAAAGAGAAAAAGACAGCACGACAAGCTGTGGGTCCCTTCTTTAAATTTACCAAAGAAGGATACGCAGACTTAGAAAAAATTGGTGCGTGGGAATACACACGGAACGTAATGCGTAATCTGAAAAATGAAGTGGAGAACGATGGTGCTGAGCTTCTTGTTGTCATAATCCCTCCACACTTTTTAGTGCATGAGGAACGCAAAGAAGAAATGAGAACCATGCTTGGAGAATACGTTGCACACGATGAATGGGATTTTACTTCTACGTATGATCGATTGCTTTTGGAACTGCGAGAAGAGGGCATAAAAGTTATTGATCCTCTTTCTGCATTACAAGAAGAGCATTCTGATGGAGATCGCTTGTACTTTGCTGTTGATCCACATATCAATGCACTTGGACATCGTACGGTTGCCGATGTGCTTACCCCTGTTATTGCTGCCATACTAGGATTATGAACCGATCAATCGCTACTGCCATTTTGATCTGCGCCATTGCATTGATTCCTAGAGCACTCTCTGTCCAGTGGAATACTATTGTTCATGGAGACATCGCTGGTGATGCGGGAGCTGCTGCATCGTTTGCAGATATTCAGCAGCTTCTTGTTACTCGTGAGCCAAATACTATTACTCCGCATTATCTTCCTCCTGGCATTGCGCGAAATTTGCTTATAGCACACCCTCCTATTTGGTCTTTGCTTGGTGCTGGGGTGATTTCTGTCCTCCGCTTCGACCCGACTCCGGAACAAGGGTATCTGGCACTAAAACTTCTTTCGGTATTAAGTGGTATGGCAGTGCTTGTTCTTTCGTTTATAGTTGCTCGAAAGCTATTTGATCACGCTGCTGCGCTCTGGATACTTGTGTGGCTTAGTGCGTCGTATCTTCTGATTGATTACTCGGGCAATGGGTCACTCTATTCATTGCAGGCAGCAACGTACCTTGTGTGGATTCTTGTCGCATACAAGCCCTTACGACATAAGCCTGTGTGGCTTGGTGTTGTTTCTGGCATTGCGTATTTGGTGAACCATCAGTCGATGATTCTTGCTGCAGCTTCTGCAGTATTTCTTCTCGTTTCACGAGAGACAAAACAGAAACGTCTTTGGGATTTTGCCATCGTTACTCTGGTAACATTTTTAATAGCGCTTCCGTGGCTTCTTCGTAATCAGCTTATCTACGACTCGTGGCTTTTTGGTCATACGATTAATGCAACGTACGTGTACGTGAAAGCGGGGATCTCTCATTATTCCATTGGTGACAGATCGTACTACGATATTGGAATGCCAGAGAAGCTCCATATCTGGTACATGATTTTAACTGTGTGGTTACCCAATAACCTCTACTACATAGCGCGTAAGCTTTTTATTCTTGCACCGGTCATGTTTGCATTCTTTTCTTTTGCTTGGGTCGATTATCTCTTCTCTCACAAGAGAGTTCGCATCATGTTACCAGTTCTATTGGTGTGTGTACTTCATATTCTTCTTTCGGCTGCGTGGCCTATTACGAAATTTCGGTACTTTGTCCCACTACTTCCGCTTGTGTATTTTGTTGGCATGGATCAATTCCGCAGCCTGCGCCTTAGTTCTACTCGGCAGAGAGGATTCCTCGTACTGACAACAGTATGTGTAGTGGTTCTCTCTTACCTCACATACCATTCTACTCCTACACATACGTACTATTACGATGGAGCCATTACCCAAGACCCTTTCCATTCTCGCGGTGAAATGAATTTCCTCAAAGAAAAAGGATTTATTACAGAAGAATAATGCTATCCCATTCTCATCAAAATCGGCTAAGGCGAGTACTTCAGGTGCTGATGATTGGTGTGCTCCTCTTTGTTTTTATAGAAGGTGTTCTACTTAGATTAACGTTTTGACCCCCTCCCCCAACCCCCTCCCGACGGGAGGGGGCGGTTTCGAGTAACCATTCATAATAATTAATTTCGTTTAATTCTTGAATTCTCTGTATCAATAATCAAATTCTTTTTCTCTGGAAAAGAGTTTATTGATCTATGTAATTAGTATTACAGGATAGCCCTCCCCCAGCGGGGGAGGGATGGGGAGGGGGGATCATTGAGCAGGTCCCGTTATTGTTGCACTTCATACACCGTAAACCTCTCATCGTCGTATAAGACTGTGGTATTCTTTGGTATGTGGGGATTGCGATCGGATCGGTTATCAATTATCGCATAGGTTACAGAGAACTGCTTAAGATATTTTGTGTAGTTCTTGCGGATTTCTGCATGTTGGTCGAGTGTGTTTTGAATAAATGTATCACCCCCAAGAAAATCAAGGTAGGTAACATCTTCCCCCTGAGCACGTCGGTATTTCGCTTCTGACATCGGCGCTATGCCGACTGCGTAGAGTGCGTTTTCCCGTAAAAATACATCGTCAACTCTATCGACGTGATGTGTTAAAAAGCGTGTCATCAACTCATCGTCAGGTATGGTGTGCAAAAATGCTTTCACTTCATACAGAGAATAGTGTGTAGTGTAGAGTGCGAGGTACATACCGATGTCATCGGGGATAAGTATTACTTGCTCTGCATTAATATCGTTATCGAGAAAAGCGAAGAGGGCATCGTAGTCTCGGACATGGTTATACGAAGCGGTGACGGCATCTTTTTTGTGGAGATAAGCAAAACTATTTTTGCGAATGAGCGCTCTATTGATACTGGTAAGAAAGAGAACTGTACACAATGCGCAGAGAATGAGCCGTTCGATCTTTTGTGTATTTGATTTGAAACTTCCTGCCAGTACTACGAGTGCAATAATGTTCCACGGTAAGCTCAGCCTAAAAAAGTGTGTATCAAAATCCATTTGTTTTCCGGTTACTACATTACTGATTGACCCTATAAATAATGCAGCACCTACCAAAAGAATCATCCATTCAGGAGTAGATAATTTTCTTCTTGTACGAAGCAGCAACAATCCAATTGTCGTTGCAATGGTGTACTTCATATTCCACAGTGTTATTGGTAGTACGTAATGTGTTTTGGTGAGCCCAATACGCAAATTAAGTTCGCGTACAGATTCATCATAGAAGAGTGAAATAACTGCTTGAATTTGTGGAATACAGAGTACGGTAATACCGATGATCATCATCACTTGCATACGAAGTGCCCTCCAATCTTTTTGTGCAATTGTACGCAAGAAAAGTAGCCCTACTGCAGTGAATGCAGTCATCCACAGGTATGGGTAGAGATAGAATGTGAGCGTTGTTATTGCACCAAGTGCAATGAGTCGTTTTTGATCATAAATGTCATTTAGTACCCAAAGCAGTGCCATCATAAAGAGAATAAACGCTGGGAAGATCGTTTGCATAATGGGTCGCATGAGATCGATATGCATGATGCCTACCCCAAGCACGGCCATGAGTGCCGCTATAACAGTGTACTTACTGTTAATGTGTCTGCAGAGTACAAAAAGTAGTACGCCTGTTAGAAGGGAATAGAGAATCAAATTTACAGCAAAGATCATATTTATGCCCAAGCCAAATATTCCAGGAATTGCTGCAAGTTTCATCGAAAGAAGTAATCCCGGAAACACATCATCGGCATGTTCTTTGATAAATGGGTTTCCGAGTGTGGGGTGACCATCAAAAATCTCTTTTACCTGCGTAAGATAGTAGAGCGTGTCCGTTTCTAGTTGCGGAAGAATGCTCGGCAGAATATCTCCGGTAGTAGATTGATAGAATGCAAAAGGAATCGCAGCGGTTAGTAGTGTTCCTGCAATAACAATGAGCCATGCCTTTGTGAATGAGTGCTTCATGATCTTATTCTATAGTAACCCAAGGTCGGTTTTTGATGTCAGCTGGATGACCGTTTCCTTTCTTCCCCTTAAAGGCAGGGGGGTGAAATAGTTTTTCGATGTTGGGAGGATCAAAATTTCCTGGTACGAGTTCTTGTTGTACGAAGAAAGCGTTTACACCGTTACAATCGGTACCAAGCAGTACGTACCCTTTCTGTTGTCCCAGTTTTTGTAATGCCAGAAGACTGGCTCCATAATAGTCTGTTTTGTCCCAGCAAAAATCGGACTTGTAGGGGATGGTTTTACTTATTGTTGGGTCGATGTGTGCGTTGTACTCCATTATGACTACACGTGGATGGTAGTTGGTAATGGCTTTCCACACCCAATAATCATTTCCATCAATATCAATAGAGAGAAGATCTAGTTCTTTTGGAACATCATGTTTTGCAAACAGCTCTTCGATATTTTCTGCAGTGATAAATTCTTTGTGTAAATTCAAGGAATCATTCTCGTGGCTGCCATCCATCAAAAGCCCTTTCCATCCACGATGCTTAAAGAGATATCGTGTATTACTTTCGATGCCATCTTCGACGCCAAACTCGACGTAATACTTATTTGTTGTGCCTATCATTGTAAAGATAGAGTTGATGATTCCATCCTCTCCATTTTGTGAATACTCTCGCCTTTCGATAAAAGGAATTCTTCTTTGGAAGATGCTTACATCTGTTATGGGTTTCCGGAATACCTTATGACCTGTCAGCGTGATCCATGTTCTTAAAAAACCCCGAAGCCATGCCACGGATTTTACCCAGCGTTTACGTAGGCGTTTCGTGAGGGAGATGTTCATTACTTCTTTACTGTAAAGATGACTAACATGTTGAACTTGTAGTCTTCTGGATACTCATCAGGAACATCCTGCGTAAATTCAATGCGATCAACGTGTCGCCCAAATAAATCCAATATATCTTGCACGCACATCATTTGCTCTTTGTTGCAGAACTCGTACCCGAGTCGCTTATCAAGATCTTCTTTTTTCTCTGTATAAAACTCTACTCCGACTGCAATACGTCCACCGTTTTTAACAACTCTCACCGCTTCTGCCGCTGCCTTCTTTCGGCTGTCACTGTAGGCAATAACCCATCCCATAATAATCACACCAAAAGAATCATCTTTATATGGCATGTTGTGCATGTCACCTAAATCAACCCAGGGGGAATATGACATCAGGTCGTACCCTCGAATGTCTTTGAATCCAAAGCCTTTCAGATAGAGCAGTTCACCCTCAGCTCTAGGGCCGATGCACAAAATAGGCGTGCGCTTGCTCATACGAATAGCAGCAAGGGGATTGATGAGTAGCTTTGACCTGTTAACGGCTAGGTTCCAGATTCTATCGAGACTCAAGGCATTATGGTTGTGATGCACGGTATTGATGCCGATATCTTTAGACTCTGACTCAAATACTTTGAAACGCCGAAGGACAGTAGCCAGTACGAAGTAGCGTATTGAGGCTATAATCAGGCGGATAAGATCAACCAAAAGGAGTTGATAGACAAACTCTCTTAGCTGAAAGAGGAATTCTCGTAGTTTTTTCACATCTCTAGCTTATGGCCTTGTTTTAGCGAATGCAACGATATCTTCATTGAAATAGCCCTGTATTCTGATACTGTGCATGCATGAAGGTCTGTGTGTTACAAACCGTGCTCGACCCTTTTAAAGGCGGTAACCACCTTCCGCTTTTTGCTGCATGTAGTGACATCGAATTCACTATCCTTTGCAACCGTAGCAAGGTACCTGAATCGGATCTTCCGAGTAATGTATCTGTTGTTACTGTTCCCGGAAGAACGGGGCCGTACTATTATGGATTCTCGGATTTTCTCTTTGCCAGATCTATACTCAAACGCTTTGGAGTTAAGGATCCCTTTTGGCAACAGTTTGACGTCATTCATCTTAACCAAGTGATGGGTCCGGCTTTACGCAAACTACAAAATACGGGGGTGTCATTACTGTTTCTTATCCATCATCCCGTTACCGCAGATCGCGAAGTGGCTGTATCAGAATCTACGCTATTGCAGTCTCTTGTATGGCGATTGAAGTATGCAGCTCTTATTCATTTTCAATCTTGTATGTGCAAAGCAGCGAGTCGCATTGTGACTGTTTCTCATACTATGCGTAAACGTATTGCAGCGGATTATGGTTGTTTAGAAGAAAAGATCAGTGTTGTGCAAAATGGTGTAAATGGTGACCTCTTTACACTTACACCCGATGCTGAATGTACATACGATGTAATCGCGCTTGGATCCTTTATCCACCCAAGAAAAGGATTTCCCTATCTTCTTGAGGTATATAAAAAACTGGCAGCATCCGGTAAGCGCATTGCAGATGTTGGTAGAAGATCCGATGAGCAACGCAAAGCACTAGCATTGATAGATGGTGTTACCGTGCATAACATGGTGGATGCAGAGATGCTCAATGATTTAGTAAGAAAATCCCGCGTACTTATTTCGGTGTCTCTTTTTGAGGGGTTTGGACTCTCGCTTATCGAAGCTCTTGCTTGTGGACATCCGTGTTTTGCTTTTGGCAGTGGAGCGGTACCCGAGGTACTCGGGTCTATCGATCCGGATTTAATCATCTCACCTCGTGATACTGTGGCAACCATCAAAGCAGTAGAGCAGTATCTGTCACTAGCATCGAAAGAACGAGATGCAAAAGGAGAGCACTATAGAACAGCGGTACTTACGCAATATCCTCTGGCTTCGTCTGCCAGTGAACTACAGAAGGTGTATACGGATATGGTAAAGCAGACTTGATGATTACATCATGCTTACAGCCTCTACGCTCCTATCACTAGGATCTTTTGCAAATCCACGTGCACAGTGCCTCAAGCATTCCCCATTGCGTTCAAGATCTTCTTCCCAAGAAATAGGACTTGGCTGGAATAGCAACTGAACAACATCCCGGTACTCTTTCTTTGGGGCTACTGCTCTGTGCAAGTAGTTCATATCAAATATCGATGCATCACCAGGTTCTGCATTAATATGGAACGGACGGTATGGAAGGCCGTGCTTTTTTGCAAATGCCTCAACATCTTCACCTACGAGTCGTTCTCCTCCCAAACCATAATATCCGGCCTTTCTGTATGCTTCGGTATCTTCCACACTCATAAAGTCGGTTACACCCGTTTCTTCATCAGCCTTGGTAAGATGCAAAAATATTTTGCAGGTGCGTGCGGGGTAACAGTCACTGTGCCAGAGCCATGAGCTCTTTTGATGGTTGTTTGGGTAGGACCGAAATCCTATTGCTGTAGCTATGGTGTAATACCCTCTAAAAATCGAAAGCAGTACGTCGTTTACTTCTGGGTTACGTAATACATCCAGCACGCCATCTCCCAAATTATCAATCGGCTGCAGAATTACAGCTTGCATGTCTTTGCATTCAGGCTCGCGATAGATGCACTTGTCCTTTTTCTCAATCAGTTGAGATATCTTGTTGGACATCGCTTTAGCTGAATCTGAGGAAATTGCACCTTTGACCATTGTCGCGGGAGCCTCAATCAGAGGATTTGGAGGAAAGTTTGTATCGTGATTTTTGGCATATTCTCTTCTGCATTCATTGCCATATTTCACGTATTTTCGATTAATTCCCCACTGCACATTATTGTTGTAATGCTTATAATATGGTGAAGATTCACGAATTCTCTTAAGGACTGTGTCTGCGACGGTGTGTAAAGTTTTCATAGTATGCATACTTTATAGCACACTTCTATGGGGTGCAAGACGAATGCTGCCTAGAGTGAAACTCATGCAATTTGTTGTGCAGCATGTGAGCCTCAGGTAGGGTTTCGCATGCATTTATGGGTATTGAGAAGTCTTCGAACATAGGCAAAATTCGTTTTCTTATGAAGAAAATTCATATTCATCCTGCGTATTTGCTTATTCCCATTACACTATCCATTATTTCTGCGGGATTTGAGGGTGTGAGCATGGGCTTGCTGATTCCTATATTGAATGGATTCTTTCAAAAGAGCTTTCTCTTTATTCAGGATATTCCTGTTTTAGGAACGGTAGTTAGCTATTTTCCTGAGGAGGTTCTTCAAAACGACCGCATGATCTTTGGGGTACTTCTCGGTGGTCTTGTCGTTATTTATATCGTTAAGAATGTCGTTCGGTATCTTGCTTCCATTAGTGTGATTTTCTTTTCGGAACGTGCAGTGCATCACCTGCGTAAGGCGATCTTCACGCGGTACCTCACGTTTGGAAAACAGTTTTTCGATACGACAACTGTCGGACATCACGCAACAGTACTCATGGAGTTTTCCCGTCAGGCGCTCTATCCACTTATTACAGTCGATCGCTACATCAATTCCATGTTTTCGCTTCTGGTGTATTTTTGCATCATGATGATGATTTCGTGGAAGCTGACGTGCGTTGCACTCCCACTCTTTATTTTGCTGCACTTTGCGGTGCGGTTTATCGTTAACAGAGTGCGTGTGCTTTCACGCAGTATCTCCAAGCGTGGTTCGGAGCTCGGCAAGAAGACGGTGGAAATTCTCTCTACCATTCCTCTGGTGAAGTCGTACTCAGCAGAAAACATGGAGCAGTACCGATACAAGGAAATTAGCTTGGCTAAAACGAAGTTGGATGTGAAAGCGGGTGCGCTCAATCATCTTATTCTTCCTCTGCAGGAAGTGATCACCATGTCGTTTGCAGCCCTTGTATTTGTTGGAGCGCTCTGGTGGTTTGGACGTGATCAAATAGCTTCTGCCTCTGCACTCATTGTGTACTTTTACATTGTGATGAATGCGTCATCAAAGTTTGGATCGATCTCTGGGTTCCATGGAACACTGGCTGCAGCAACAGGGCCACTCGATGAAATCATGGCAATCTTCTCGGATGAAGAGAAGTACTTTGTAGAAGGTGGTACCGAAGATTTTTCTGGTCTAAAAGAAGGCATTACCTTCAATCATCTCACGTTTGCCTATACGAGTGATCGTCCGATACTTGAAGATGTGAGTTTTACAATTCCGAAGGGAAAGATGACGGCCATAGTCGGGCCAACCGGATCTGGAAAATCTACGATTATCAATCTTCTTATGCGATACTATGACTGTCCTCCGGATGCAATCTTTGTTGATGGAAGGGATGTACGTGAGTTCACACTTCATTCATATCTCGATCACGTTGCAATTGTTAGCCAGGAAACACTACTCTTGCATGAGTCTCTCAAAAACAATATTTGCTACGGGCTAGACAGAGAGGTTCCCGATAAGGAGATTGAAGAGGTAGTGGAACGTGCACGTCTTGGCGATTTCGTCAGAATCCTTCCACAAGGTCTCGAAACACTCATTGGAGATCGTGGAGTAAAGCTCAGTGGAGGCGAAAAGCAGCGTGTATCCATTGCCCGAGCCCTTTTGAAAGGAGCTGAGATTCTCATTCTTGATGAAGCGACGAGCTCACTTGATAGTCAAACAGAGAAGTTGATTCAGGAAGCTATCGATGAGGCGGTCGCAGGTCGTACGGCTATTGTTATCGCTCATAGGCTTTCTACAATTCGCGACGCAGATAGCATCCTCGTCATCGAGGATGGTCGCCTTGTAGAAGAAGGGAAGTTAGAAGATCTATTGGACAAGAAACAGAAGTTTTATCAGCTTTGGGAAGAGCAAAAGTTCTAATGTATATGAAATCCTTTAATGCCATTATTGTTCGTTTTGAAAACGATGCTGCCTATGGAGCTATTAAGAAATTGATGAAAGATGTGTCATTTGATTTCTGTGGAACCATCACGTCCGATCGACGAACGTACGACAAAGTAGATGCAGGTAAGCAGCCATGGTTTGCATCGAGTTTTGTACGTGGATGTCAGTACGATGGAGTGGACTTTAACGAACTTGCTCCTGTAGACGAAGAGTTGGTAGAACAAATGCGAGACTGTGAAGCTATTTTTATGCACATGGTTTCTCGTACAGAGGTAGCAAGACTTGTTCCCTTTACAGAGCGAAAACGCATGTACTTAAAACATCTGCGATTTTGGAATGATTTTATTGAAAGACACAATATCAACCTGTTTGTTTCTGCGTGGATGCCTCACGAAGTTCCCGATTACATCATCTATCGATTGTGTAAGTTAAAAGGCATTCCAACACTGGTGTTTCATATCACGTCACTCAAAAACTATATGTACATCATGAGTGACGTTGGTGAGTACGATCCAAAGCTTGGTATTCGTTACAAAACATTGCTTGGTGAGTATGAAGGAAAGAGTGATGATGAAATCAAACTTTGTGAACAGTTCGAAGACTACATTGAGACACAATCACTTGAGGGTGGGAAGATGCCGTTTACCGAATGGCCAAAGCCTCCGAATATTCTCATTCGCTGGATGCGTATTTTTTTGAAGAATCCTCTTGGTACTACGATGTTTGTACTCAAGTTTTTTGCAGGATTTCTTTCGGTTCACAAATGGAGGCGTCGCATACAGAAGTGGCAGGGGAATCGCACAATTGTGAGGCTTAGCAATTTTTATCATGCCAATGCCATTACTCCCGATCTCAACGCAAAGTTCATATATATTCCTTTGCACTATCAGCCCGAAGCTACCACATGTCCAATGGCCGGTGGATTTGGAGACCAGCTTCTCATTGTCACCCTTCTTGCACAGTGTCTACCGGATGATGTGCTTTTGTACGTTAAAGAACATCCCAAGCAGGCTGCACGCGGACACGCATGCCGGAATATTCAGTACTACAAAGATCTCCTTGATATTAAGAATGTTCGACTCGTTGATACTGCTGCAGATTCCTTTGAATTACGAGAGCATTGCCAAGCGATTGCAACCTCTGCAGGCACTGCCGGGTTTGAGGCTATCTTCCGTGGGAAGCCCGTGTTTATGTTTGGCCATTACTTCTATCAGTATGCCCCAGGTGTTTATCCTATTCACACACAAGAGGATTGTCAGAAGGCCGTAGAGGATGTCTTTGAAAAGGGAAATAAGCCCACATTGCGTCAATGTAGGATCTTTTTGAAAGCTGTGGAAGATACAGCGGTACGCTCTGCTCTTTGTTATCATCACCAAATGGTATGTGATCTTTCCGAAGAGGAGATTACCAATAATACAGCGGCGCTTTTGCTCGAAGAGATTGGCAAGTTATAGAGCTTGTGCAATCCACTCTCCCATACGCTCCGCCTTTTGCTCTTTCGTCTCTTTTTCATCAGGAAGACGAACACCACCGGCATAAGGACGAGTGCACTGCTCCATCGCCTTTAGGAAGAGGCGCGTTTTTCTTAGTGTCGGTTTCTCGTTTTCTTCGAGTATTTTCTTTAAAGCGCTTTGTACATCTTCTGCGGTGTGCACCATATAGATACCATCTGCGTACTGAAAGAACCTGTGTCCAAACATCAAGCTAGGAGTTTCGCGGAATAGTCCTTCAAATGCAGCCGTTCCGGTACCTGTTGCGACGGCAACTGACTTTTCTGTGAGTTCAAGAGTGTCTGTGTTCCGTGGAACAAAGCGTACAGCAGGTATGTCTAATAGGGATTGATAAAACTCTTTACTGCGCATGGTTTCTCCCTGACTTGGGTGCTCTTTTATATAGATCTTCATATTCGGAGGTAGGTACGCCGCAAGGAGTTGTACCATGAGTTCTTGCTCCACAAAGGCTCCCGCAAGCGGGCACGTGGTAGCTTCGGGTTGCATGTGTAGTGGCACGTAGATGAATGACTCTTCCAGGTTTACCGGAGAGATATGTTTATCGTAAAAGCGAATGGTTTGGTGTTCGTGCAATTTTCTCTGCCAAAACGTAGGGGAAATAATGCGAGAGAGAAACTGAGCAGGTTTTTTTCGTACCATGCCAAGTGCCGAAGCACTCCACCTACTTATGAAACTCTTTTTGAGCAAATGCTTCGATCGGGTTTCTGCATACCACGGTTTCTCAAGTGTCATTGCGTTTGCCTTATAGAATACTTCGAACTTTGGCTGTAGTGGGATTTCTTTGTTTTCATCTGCGTATTCCTTCTGTAGTTCTTCTAGTATGGGGATCATTTCTTCTCCGGGCTTTTCCCAATCTTTCACCAAATAAAATGCATCTATACAAAAGCACCTGTCGACAAAGAATGTTGGAATGCCTTTGAGTTTGCACAAATCATAAATAACCAAATCATAGATTTGATGTGGTACATGATTGCTGAGGAACAGGTCGATCTTTTTGGTTTCCAAAACATGATTCCAATATCTCAGCTGCTTTAAATACTGCTGCTTTCGTTCTACGTAGGTAATTTCTTGGCCGACTACTTCCTCCATGCGTGTAATCATGGTCATGAAGACGGCTTCACACTCTCGCATTTGTTCTACAAGTTCCTCATCTACGGGGAGCATGTTGTCCCAGTCTGCATCGGGGAATATGCAAAGCTTTAATTGCTCTGCATCTAGAAAGATGTGTTCTTCAGCGCCGATATTTGGACGTTCGGCTTCGCTCCCCGGCCACATAGTGGAAATACAGGTTCCAATGTCTTTGTCACGAAACGCACGCTCCATCATAATCTTGCAGTAGGGGCCGTCGAATGCTTTGAGAATTATATTCATTCGTGCCCCATGGTATGCCAGATACGAAGCCATAGAAAGCCTTTGAATCAGGTTTTCATCAGTGTTTTTTAGCTCTACACTCTTGCCATGAGTATTCTCATAACTATTTGTGCGCGAGGAGGATCAAAGGGAGTGGCAGGCAAAAACATCAAAGAAGTACAGGGAGTACCACTTCTAGCGTATTCCATAAAGCAAGCTCAGCGGTTTGCGGAAAGCACGGATGCAGATATTACTCTTTCTACGGATAGTGATGAGATTAAAGCAATTGCAGCAGAGCATGGACTTTATTCGGATTATGTTCGATCTGCGGAGCTTGCAAATGATACGACCGGAAAGATCGCAGTGATGAAGGATGTTCTTTTGTATGAAGAGCAGAAGAGTGGTAAGACGTATGACTACTTGTTGGATCTGGATGTCACATCACCTCTGCGAACAATGGAAGATTTGCAGCAGGGACTTGCAATGATGGAGAAGGATACCAATGCGCTGAATCTTTTTTCGGTCAATCCTGCGTATCGCAGCCCGTACTACAACATGGTTGAGCAGCATGAGGATGGGTACTATCGACTTTCCAAGAAGCCGGCGAAGCCCATACTTTCTCGTCAGGAATCTCCGAAGGTGTATCACCTGAATGCATCGTTCTATTTCTTCCGCCGTGCTTTTTTTGATGAGGGGCACACCACACCAATTACCGATCGCTCACTTGTGTATATCATGCCGCATAAGTGCTTTGATCTCGATGATGCATTGGATTTCGATTTCTTAGAATTTTTGCTGGAGCAGAACAAATTGGATTTTGAACTATGAATGTCTTGATTATTGGGTTCGGCTCGATTGCAAAAAAACATATTCAGGCATTGGATGCTTTGAATGTCACTGCCACGATTTATGCATTGCGATCGGAAAAAGATGCACAGACACATGAAGGCATCATCAATCTTCATGCACTTTCTGATGTGCCAGATGATATTGATTTTGTCATTGTCAGCACACCTACCAGTATTCATCTGCAATCTATCAAAGATGCACTGACACTAAAGAAGCCGTTGTTTATAGAGAAGCCAGTTGTCCGCTATACAAAGGAGATTGATGAACTTCTATCATCTACGAAAGAAGCAGGAGTGCCAACGTATACTGCGTGTGTATTACGGCATCACCCGTGCTTGCAGTATGTAAAAGATAGCTTGAGCGATCGTACGATTCAAAAAGTGCAAGCGTATTGTGGTTCGTATATGCCGGAGTGGGTTCCTGGAAAAGATTTTACAAAAAGCTTTCGTGCAGATGCAGCTATGAGTGGTGGTGTGCACTTGGAACTGATTCATGAACTGGATTACTGCTACTGGTTATTTGGAGCTCCAAAAAATATTCACAGTACACTCAAGAAGTCGGGAGAACTCGGGATTGATATTATCGATGATGCATCGTATGAGCTTTCCTATTCGGAGTTTACTGCGCACATCAATGTTAATTATCTGGATAAAGAGGCGAAGCGTTTTTTGGAGATAAGATTTGAAGATAGTACGTGGAATGTGGACTTGCTCAATTTTCGTATTGAGGAAGACGGAGAGGAGATTTTCTCTTCTGAGATGTCTTTTGCAGACCTATATGCCTCTCAAATGCAGTATTTCCTCAATTGCTTGCATGAGGGCGCAAATCCAATGAATTCCGTGCGCGAAGCGTCGCAAGTCCTTACACTAGCACTATCATGAATGATCTCTCTGGAAAAACGATTGTGGTCACCGGTGGCGAGGGGCTACTAGGAAAAGCATTCAAAGAGCATTGTGCTAAGGCCGGAGCCACTGCGCTTTCTGCAGATATTGCGGGTGGAGATATTCATTTGGATATTACCGATGAGCAGTCTGTACAAGATTGTGTGGCTCACGTAATTAAAGAGCATGGCACAATAGATGGATGGATCAATAACGCGTATCCAAGGACTGATGATTGGGGTGCAAAGTTTGAAGACATTACATTTGAATCCTGGAAGAAAAATATTGATATGCACTTGGGCGGATACTTTTTGTGTTGCCAAAATGTATTAGAGCAGATGAAAACACAGAAATCCGGTTCGCTGATTAACATCGGTTCTATTTATGGAGTCGTTGGTCCGGATTTTTCACTGTATGAAGGGTCAGACATGACTATGCCAGCTGCGTAC
>DJKT01000031.1:14598-32945 GCA_002436205.1 Candidatus Peribacter sp. UBA6535 | reverse complement strand
ACCGAAGCATATCGCAGCTGACCACGTCCTTCATCGGATTCTAGAGTCGAGGCATTCATCTGATGCGATGAGTAACATTTTTCTAATTGTACTGTTCATGTGTCACGAACGCAGGCAAGACATGCCCACAATGTGACACCAGTTTTGGTTTAATTGGTTAAATTGGTTGATTGCAGTTCATATGACATCACTTCTTTCTACTGGGCAGATCTATATCGTTTGATGAACGACACTTCTCGTGCCTCGTAGCTCCGCGATAGCGGAGCGAAGTGGTATGACGTATTATTTATCATCTTATATAAACTTTTCTATCGCCCGGTGCTGCTAAAGGTCGTATAGATCCGGCTCGCAGGAAATGCTGTACGGATCCGGTAGCGCTCCAATCCCACTAGACCTCTTTATCTTCATAATTGGCTGGATAAAAAGAAAGCGGGTGGCTTACGCACACCCGCAGAATTCGTGGTCTATTAGACCGTTTAAGCCACCTATAGTGGTGGCGTACCCCGTCTCGGCTGAAAGCACAAGGCGAGGGATCGATTCCTGCGGGTATGCATTAAAGGCATAAAGCTAACGGATTTTACGGATTAAGCCTTATAGAGGCAAGTCTGCTCCTAAGAAAAAGTCGAGAAAATCTACGACACGTATTTGGTATGGAGAAGGGTGTATAGTACGTGTCGTATGCTCAGGCAAAATAGATTCGTACTATTGGTCGTTATTCTGTATTTCGCCATCGGATGTACTGTCTTTGGTACTGTGCTTCAAAACTCCTTCGTCTACTTTGATGATAATCTTCTAGTATTCGAGAATCCCATGATTCAAAACCTGAATCTGAGAACTATTACATGGGCGTTTTTACATTTTGATCCGGAGCTCTATATACCCCTGACATTTTTGAGTTTTCAGTTCGACTGGTTTTTGGGAGGTGGTAATCCAATGATATTTCACCTCACCAATCTGGTACTTCACATTATAAATGCACTTCTCGTTACATGGCTTATATATCTGTTGCAACGTCGCAATGTATTGGTTGCCCTTTTAGCAGGACTTCTCTTTCTTGTTCACCCTCTCCACACAGAAGCAGTGGCATGGATAAGTGCACGAAAAGATGTGCTGTCGGCGATGTTTTTTCTTATGAGCACCATTGGATACTTGTATAAACGAAAACGTATCTCACTTGCCTGTTTTGTTCTTGGGCTTCTTGCAAAAGTCTCGATCGTAATTCTGCCGCTTATTCTCCTCTTGATCGATTGGTTGCAGAAGCGTCCACTCGATCGAAATGCTATACGGGAAAAGATTCCATACTTCATTGCTGCCTGTGTCTTCGGTGTAATCGCTATCATTGGAAAAACTCAAATTCTTGGCAATGCTTCTTTGATAACTGGGGTACTTGTTGCTATCAAAAGTACGATCTTTTATCTGCAAAAATTTGTAATGCCCTTACAACTTTCTGTGATCTATCCCTATCAGGATTCCCTAACAATCCTCTCTCCAGATTTCTTTATTCCAGTAGGACTACTATTGCTTTTGATTGTTGCTGTTTTCCTATCACGTAAAAAGACACGAGCAATCCTTTTTGCTTCACTGTTTTATGTCTGCGCTCTCGTACCAAGTTTTACGAATTATGCGAGAGATGAGACGGTATTTTTTGCATCGGATCGCTATGCATATCTACCATCCATCGCTCTCGTGTATCTCATTGTTGTAGGTATTTCTACTCTGAAGAATCAAAGAAAAACTCTAGGCATTGCACTCTGTACTATGGTGATCATTACCTTTGGATTCCTTGCACACAAACAAGTACGAGTATGGCGCAACACCAAGACACTCTTTATGCATGCAACGCAGTATCACGAATACTATCGTGCCTACAGTAAAATTGGAGCCGAACTCTGGAATGAAGGAAATGAAACAGAAGCGCTCCAGGCACTCAATCACTCAATTGAGCTGCGACCCAATCGCCGAGCGTACTACAACCTCGGACTATATTATATGAGTAAGAATCAGACTCTGGAAGCTCTATCCGCATATAAAAACGCTATCGAATTAGACACCAATCATAAGGATGCGCATATGAACCTTGGGCTTCTGTACTGGCAATCAGGAAATACCGAAGATGCACGTACACACTGGGAACGCGCTGAACAAATTGATCCAACAGACCGAGATGCATTGATTAACCTGGCACTTTTGTATCAGAAGATTGGACAAACAAGTACTGCAAGACAGATGATACAAAGACTTCTAGAAATGGACTCTGAGGATATTGAGGCACATGCTCTATTAAGAAGTCTAGAATAATATATCTACGAAGGCTTATCTTCCTGTAGTAGTAGAGACGCGGTATACCGCGTCTCTACTGACATATGATCATAACTACGCTGCATCCATTGCTTCTTCTGATACGGAGTCTTCCATTTCATCTTTCTGCGTCTTACCGGAAGCATCTACTTCTGCACCTTCTTCGACGCCCTTCTTTACCTCTTCGTCAGACTCGGTTTCTTGCTCTGTTCCATCTGCCATCTCTGCAATCTTATCTTCTTCAGCAACAGTAGCTCCCTCTTCTTGCTCTTCTGCTTCTACGCGTGTCTGCAATTCCACCTCTTCCACTTCTCCTTGTTCGATAGTAACCCGCTCTTCTGGTTCGACTTCTTCTTTGAACTTGAGAAGATCAACCTTGAGTCCGAGTGCCTGCAGCTCTTTGACAAGAACATTGAATGACTCAGGAATACTTGGCCTGCGAATTGGCTCTCCCTTTACGATAGACTCGTACGCCTTAGACCTTCCGATGACATCATCGGACTTGATCGTCAGCATTTCCTGCAATATGTGGGCAGCACCGTAAGCTTCTAGAGCCCAGACCTCCATTTCACCGAATCGCTGTCCACCGTGTTGCGCCTTACCACCAAGTGGCTGCTGTGTTACAAGTGAGTACGGTCCAACGCTACGTGCGTGAATCTTATCTTCTACAAGGTGAAGCAGTTTGATCATGTATACCATTCCCACTGTTGTTTCGTGTGAGAATTTCTCACCGGTAAATCCATCGAAGAGTTGTACTTTTCCACTCTCTGGCAGGTCTGCTGCTTTGAGGAAGTCTGTAATCAATTCTGTTCCAACACCATCAAGAGCAGGCGTTGCGATCTTAATTCCTAACTTGTCACATGCCCAACCAAGGTGTGTCTCGAGGATCTGTCCGATGTTCATACGCGACGTCACACCAAGCGGGTTGAGGATGATGTCTACTGGAGTACCATCTGCGAGGTATGGCATATCTTCGGAAGGAACTATACGTGATACCACACCCTTGTTTCCGTGACGTCCTGCAAACTTATCTCCAACCTGCACCTTTCGTGTCTGTGCAACGAAGACTTTTATCTGCTTGATAACACCTGTTGATAGCTCATCACCCTCCGTGCGATCAAAAATGTGGACATCAACTACCTTTCCTCCTGCACCACCTGGGAGTCTTAGAGAGCTATCTTTAACATCTTTCGCTGTGTCTCCGAAAATCGCCTGCAAGAGACGCTCTTCTGGTGTGAGTTCTGTTTCTCCTTTTGGCGTAATTTTACCAACAAGGATATCTCCTTCGTGTACGGTAGCACCAATACTCACAACACCATCAGCATCAAGATCTTTGAGCTTGGCCTCACCTACATTCGGAATATCACGCGTAACGGTTTCGGACCCTAACTTCGTATCACGTACATCCGTTACATAGGACTCAATGTGAATAGAGTCGAAGAGACCCTGACGTGCAACGCGATCGGAAATAATCACCGCATCCTCGTAGTTGTACCCTTGCCATGACATATATGCCACAAGCAAGTTTTGCCCAAGAGCTAGCTCTCCATCTTCGATGGATGCACCATCTGCAAGACTATCTCCTTTACGAACTTTTTCACTGCGACGCACCTTTGGACGCATGTGGAAACATGTTCCTTGGTTACCGCGAACATACGAGGTTAATTCATATGTTGCCTTGCGTCCGCTCTTGTATACGACTGAAATTTCATTACTGTCTGCGTAGGTTACCTCTCCATCTTCTTCTGCAAGAAGTGCATGTCCACTCGCTCTCGCAGCAAGACCTTCCATACCAGTTCCAACAAGTGGGGCACTAGGACTGACGATAGGCACTGCCTGCCTCTGCATATTCGTACCCATAGATGCACGAGTATTATCGTCGTGCTCTAGGAACGGAATGAGCGCTGTAGAGACAGAGATAATCTGCTTTGGTGATACATCAACATGTGTGATGTCACGTACGTGCGCAAATGTCGGTTCGCTACTCTTACGAGCGGAAACACGTGTGTGGAGGAACTCATCGTTCTCCGAGTAGCTGTGCTGTGCCTGCGCAATCGTAAGGTGACGCTCCTGTTCTGCATCAACGTACTCTACTTTTCCTGAAATGTACGCACGTACAGGTATTTCTGTGCGCTTATCTTTTTTGAGTTGTGCAATAACTTTTGTAGCAATACCCTTTGCCTCTACAACCTCTCCCTCTTTTGCAATAATTTTGCGACCGTCCTTGATATTTTCATCAAGGGTGCGACCGAGAAGTTTCTCTGCACTCAGCGGAATAGTGTTTTTTACTTCACGGTACGGTGTCATCAAGAAACCATACTCATTTACTTTTCCAAATCCTGCCAAGTGCATCACCAGACCAATGTTCGGACCTTCTGGGGTCGCAACAGGACAAATACGTCCGTAGTGCGATGGGTGCACGTCTCGAACATCGAAGCTTGCACGCTCTCGGCTAAGTCCTCCAGGACCCATAGCGCTTAGACGACGCTTGTGTGCCAGCTCTGCCAGTGGATTGGTTTGATCCATAAACTGTGAAAGCTGTGAACTCGCAAAGAATTCACGCATAGCAGCTGTAATTGGACGGCAGTTAATCAGCTGCATTGGTGTTACGGTTTCTAGGTCCATCACCGTCATACGATCTTTGACAATACGCTCAGTACGTACGAGACCCACACGATATTTGTTTTGCACCAACTCACCTACGGAGCGGATACGACGGTTGCTAAGGTGATCGATATCATCGGGAGTACCTTCTCCGTTATTGAGCTTGATGAGCTCTTTGACGATAGCGACAAAATCCTCTGCTCTAAATACGCGATGCTCCTCATTCTCTGCAGTTTTTAGATTGAATCTGCGGTTCATTTTGTAACGAGCAATAGCACCGGAGTCATAACGTTTGAAATCGAAGAACAAGCTATCGACCAGTTGCTTTGCGTTCTCAGGTGTAGCCAAATCACCCGGACGAATCTTGCGGTAGATACTCTGATACGCATCTTCTACTGTGCGCTCTGTATCCTTTTCAAGAGTCGTAAGGATGTAGTCTTTTTCACCAACAACATCCGCAAATTCATCAAGAATCTTGCTATCTGTATCGTATCCAAACACACGCAGAAGTTGTGTTACAGGGATCTTTCTTTTACGGTCAATTTTACAGCTGATAATACCGCGACGATCGGTTTCGATCTCCAGCCACACACCACGCTTTGGAATAATTTTCGCTGCATGGTTTTTGGGGTAAGCAGCCATCTTGGAAAAAAATACTCCGGGGCTACGCACCAATTGGTGCACAACCACACGCTCGATTCCTCCAACAATAAATGTTCCGATATCGGTCATCAGTGGGATGCTTCCAAGGAATACATCCTGTTCTTTAATTTCTCCGGTCTCTTTATTAATAAGCTGTACATTTCCTTTCATCACCGCTTCGTAGCTAAGATTCCTGCGACGACAGATTGATGGTTCGTATTTTGGGGGATCAAAGGAGTGTCCCAGTACACGCAGCTCCATCTTTTTACCGGAGAAGTCAGCAATAGGACTGATCTCCTGCAATAGCTCTTTGAGTCCTTCTGTCAGGAACCATTTGTAACTATCAATCTGCATTTCGATGAGAGAGTCTATTTGGCTCAGTTGCTCATCTTCCACTATAAATGCTCTTCCACTACTTACCTTAATTGGCTGTAAGTGAGCCGGCAAATTTTTAAACGCTGCAGAGAATTTTCCAGCAGAAGGGACAACGTGCGGGATAAGGTTCGGAAGCACATCATCAATAACCTGCATCTTATATGCCTTAGGGGCAGGCTTTTTCACAGCTTTTTTTATGGTATCAGCTGTCTTCTTAGCGACGGTCTTTTTAGCAGCTTCGGGTGTCTTTTTGGGTACAACTTTCTTTGGAGCTACTTTCTTGGGTACGACTTTCTTTGGAGCTACTTTCTTGGGTGCGACCTTTTTTTTCGCAACGACTTTTTTACCCTGAGTTGGTCGAACGGGCTTCTTTGTAGCAGCGGCTTTCTTAGCCGGCTTCTTGGTTGAGGCTTTTTTTGTAGCCATAAGAGCAGGGGGGGGTTTTAGCAAATAGAACGCAAATTTCCGGCAGCTCTCAAAACACAATCAGGGGGATCCGCTGCAATCGGGCTGTATTCTAGGCATTCTAGGCCTCAAGTCAACTAAAATAGCGCAAAAGCCTTATTCTCTTCACATCAAAAAAACCCGGCCGCCGTAGAGGGGAGCTGACAAATATCACCTTCCCTCAATACGAATACGGTCAAATATTCTCTCTGCATCCTCTATACGTCCTGCAGCCTTATATATGCCTGCAAGATTCTGGGCAATGTCTTGGTCTTCCGGGGCAAGGAGCACAGCTTGCTCCGCATTTTGGATAGCCAGCTCCATGTCACCACGCAGATAGTAGAGATAGCCAAGATTCATATGTGCATACGGAAGCCCCTCGTGTACCTCCACCGCCTGCTCAAAAAATCCCAGTGCCGCATCATTTTGCTCTTCTTTGAGCGCAAGGATTCCAAGATTGTAGTACGCACGTCCGGTGGGTTTGATGGCTAGTGATCTTTCCAAATGTGACCGCGCTGTTTCATGGTCTCCTTCGTTAATAAGATATGTTGCTACTTTTGTATGCGCAAAGTAGGTCTCTTCGTAAAGATCAATGACATGCGAAAATAAGGTATTGGTATTTTTCCAATGCAAAGACTGACGATGTGCAGTATACGAAAATAGAGCAATTATCACTGCACATGTGATGGTGACTCTTCTGTCTAAGCGTATTCGCTGCAACAGAAATACCAAAATCAAAAGAAGTGCCACAGACGGTAAGTACGCATAACGATCGGATGCAAAATACAGATCACCTCCCTTGGCGTAGTTAAAGAAGCTCGGAAATATGGTACAGAACCCGATACCTACTGCTGCCCATATTTTGCGAGACCTCGCTACAGTCACGGCAATAGAGAGAGCAATGATCACCAGTACAGAAACCGCAAAGTGCATATCGAGGAGAGTCACGGGGCCTAAATGGGGATACACCAGAGACAGAGACGTCGGCACGAAAAACTTTTGCAGGTAAAATGCCGTACTTCTTGCTGCCATCAATACCCCCTGTATGAATGACGAATCTCCCAACACATCCTCCTTACCTAATACAGCGACACATCCGAAAATGGCGCTGAGACAGAAGAAGGGAATCTTATCGAACACTAAACGTCTAGAGAGTGACCTTTTGTTCCAGTAATCAATGAGCAAAAGTACAAGCGGCAATAAGACAATGGATACCTTGGAAAGAAGACCCAATCCAAATGCCAATACACTCAACCCGTACCAGAGAAATCTTTGTCGTTTTGGCTGACCCACAAATAGAAGATACGTACCAACCGACAGGAGGAAAAAGAATGTAGACAGTAGATCTTTTCTCGAAGCTATCCATACCACTGCTTCGGTATGCAAGGGATGAATTAAAAAGAGGAGCCCCGCAAAGAGGGACCACTTTCTCTGTACTGTCATCCGCGACAATATCGCTACTACAAGAACTGCATTGAGAATATGTAACAGAAGATTGTGCACCGAAAACTGCGTTGGATTCATGCCTGCAATTGCATGATCTATTTGATAACTAAAGGATGTCAGTGGAATGTAGAGCTCCGGATCAAAATGCGTAAATATCCACGCTACAGAAGAGAGGGACAACTCTTGAATAGCAGGATTATCATACACAAGCGTATCATCATCAAATGCAATAAATTCGTTGCCAAGTGATGCACCGTACACAAGAAGTGCTATAGCGCCAAAAGCCAGAATCACAGCAAAATAATATCTCAATGACACAGCGACACTATACATGAACACTACTCCTTTATTCGCCGTGTAGTATTTTTAGGAGCGGTGGCACCCTTTCGTGGTTGGGATAGACATCCAGCATGGTTTCTATAACCACCAGAGCCTTTTCCTTCTGTCCGGTAAGTGTATAGATGGTCGCAAGATTTCCGAGTCCCATCTCGCTAAACGGATGATATTGTATAGAGAGCTCTGCATGCCGTATGGCTTCTGCGACATTACCTTCATCCCAATAGAACATGCTCATATTTGTGAGGGCTTGATTGTTTTCCGGGCTGAGTCTCAGCGCTTCTTCTGTGAAGAGCTTGGCATCCTCTCTGTTGCCTGCTTCCATAGCAGCTACACCTAAACGGAAATATGCAGCGGAGGTAGGCCCCAGTTCTATCGAACGTTTAAGTGCTGCTATAGCTTCTTTTCGGTGACCTTCTCGCAAAAACCACACGCCAACCTTTTCGTACGCTCCAAATGTCTCTGCAGTTTCGAGGGAATTTGCAAAGAGTGTGTAGGTATTTTCCCAAACTTTTGATCTCTGGAATGAGGCAATGGCAAAGATTGCTATCACTGCTGCACACACACCATAGGTTACGCGTTCCCATCTCTTAAGAAGATATATCAGTAACGGAGCAAGTATCATGAGTACTCCAAGAAAAGGCATGTACATATACCTATCTGTTGCCAAATAGAGCTCTGCCCCTCTGTAGTACTGCAAGAAACTTGGGCTAAGAAGAACGAAGGCAATCACCGCTCCACAGACAACTACTCTCTGCCTCTTTCGATAGATCCACATCGCAACGATAGCAGCAATGAATACAAGAACAGAAAACGCAATTGCAGGATTCATTAACGTGACAGACTCCTGTGGATACGGATAGAGGATAGAAAGATTGATAGGAAGTATGAGTTTCTCTATATAAAACAGAATCGTTCTGGGGATAAGAAGGAGCACGCTCTCTGTGGAAGAACGTGCGAGTACTTGGTCTTTACCGAGTAGTGCGATGAGCCCTAGAAATAGAGCGGCGATAAAGAACCCTTTCTTCCTCCAGATGTTCCGGAGGGAAATCGATTGATCTAAAAGCCAGTCAAATGCAAGGAGGGCAATGGGAAGTGGAGCGACAGAAATCTTTGCAAAGAGTGCAAGAACAAAGAGCCCAAGAGACGCCCAATACAGTTTGATTTTTTCGTACTGCCTAAAGCGCAAATACATCCCAATAGATGCCAAGAAATACAGTGTCGACAGGAGGTCTTTTCTTCCGCTAGCCCATGCAACTGCTTCTGTGTTGAGTGGATGAACAAGAAAGAGTAGACCAAGAATAACTGCTGCATCGGTACGCTTGAAGAGGAGCTTTAAGATCCATGTAATAAGAAGGCTATTGATGATGTGCTGAAAGAGATTGTCGAGGTGAAAAATCCAAGGATTTAAGCCTCCGATTACCGCGTCCAGCTGAAAGGAAACAAACGTCAATGGAATATAAAGTTCCGGATCGTAATGCCCAAATGCCCAGAGAACGGAAGAGAGTCTGCCCGCTTGAATGACCGAGAGGTTATCTATTATTAGTAACGTGTCATCAAACTCTACAAATTGATTGGTAATGACACTGTAGCCGTAGATGAGAAATCCTATCGTTATAAAAAGACCAATGACGGCTGCTGTTAACTGTCGAGCGGACAAGTTATCGGTAATCAGTAATCGGTTATATGCCATAAAGTAGTAGCATACTACACTAATTACTGATTACTAATTACTGATTACTAATAACTATTTCCCTTCCTCGAACCTCCTTCCTACCTCTTCCCAATTCACGGTGTTCCAAAACGCTTCTATGTAATCCGGGCGCTTGTTTTGGTAATTGAGGTAATATGCATGTTCCCAAACATCAAGTCCAAGAATAGGAGTTCGACCTTCCATTAGAGGGCTGTCTTGGTTGGCTGTGCTTTCTACTTTCAATGACCCTCCATCGTTGGAGAGCCATGCCCATCCGGAACCAAATCGGGTAGCTGCTGCCAAAGAAAATTCTTTCTTAAGGGCATCAACCGATCCAAATGTGGAGTTGATTTCCTCCGCCAGATCACCCGAAGGTATCCCCCTTCCATCAGGACTTAAGATTGTCCAAAAGAGTGAGTGATTTGCATGCCCTCCACCATTATTCCTCACAGCTGTGCGCTTATCTTCAGGAATCTGATTCAGATTAGCAATGACGTCTTCGATAGGCTGATTGGCAAACTCTGTTCCTTCGAGGGCTGCGTTCACTTTGGCTACGTATCCTGCGTGATGCTTATCGTGATGAATTTCCATCGTACGCGCATCAATATGCGGCTCGAGAGCATCATATGCATAGGGAAGATCGGGGAGGGCGTAGGCCATGATTTGCGTGGGAAAGTTTCGATTCTAGTGTAGCATTTGGGTATAAGAAAAAAATGTATGAAGACGACTATTCTTACATCACCGGAAGATCTAAAACGATATGACCAATGGGCCAAATCCTCCGGCCAAGGAAATCTTTGGCAATCTCTGGAACAAAAGAGGTATCTCGAAGCACTCGGGAAAGAAGTACGGATCTATGCATCGCAAGATGATGGACAGATCCGTGCCTCCGCACTTGTCATAATTGATCGGACTTTCGGTGGATACAGCACGTGGGATATTCCTCGGGGGCCACTTGGTGATGGTCGTACTGAACTTCTCGAAAAAATTATGCACGATGCAAAGAAAGATACATGCTTGGCGTTATATTTTTCTCCAATGAGAATAATTGATTATGGTCGACTGTCTCCACGTCACATTCATTGTGAAGCAACACGCATTATTGACCTGACACAATCCGAAGAAGAAATCCTTTCGCAAATGAAACAAAAAGGAAGGTATAACATTAAAGTTGCAAAGAAGAATGAGATCACCATAAAAGAGAGCCGAGACATTGATGCGTTCTATGATCTTGTAAAAAAGACCGGCAAGCGTGATGGCTTTGTTAGTCTTTCAAAAAAACAATACCGAGCATTTCTCGAACATCTTCCTGGATCGTTCCTTCTTTTAGCATATGACAAGCAAACCGAACCGATTGCTGGCGTTCTAAGCGTCGTTTGGGGTGAAAGACTGATCTATTACTATGGAGCAAGTAACCACGCTGAGAGGGCAAAGATGGCCCCATATTTGCTTCAATGGGAATCGGTGCGTTATGGAAAGGGAAAAGGTTGCACTGAATATGATCTTCTTGGTATTGCACCACCAAACGCAGAATCTGACCACCCTTGGTCTGGCATTTCAAGTTTTAAAGAAAAGTTCGGTGGAGAGGTAGTGATGTATCCGAAGGAGAGGATGATAGTACTAAGGCCGATGATGTATTGGTTGCTTCAGATGAAGAGGAAGTTATTAGGGTAAATACGAAAAACGAAATTCGAAATCCGAATGCTATGTTTCGTATTTCGTGCTTCGTACTTCGATTTTTTTATATGTGTACCAAAAAACCCCTCCCAGTTTTACCTGGAGAGGGGTTTTTAGTTCCTAAGTTAGGAAGAGCATCATGAAAGGTCTTTAGCTGTTGTAGCTAGTAGACTTAACAGATGTCTCTGGATATTCGACCCAAAGGAAGACGTTTCCGTTAGCATACGTTGAGGTTTGATCTTCATCAATCCACTGTACGTGTGAACGGGCTGAACCACCAAGAGCACCAAATGGTGTCGAAGCGATATCATCGAAGTTTTGGATAGATACCTGGAGAACAGATACACCACCAGCAGCGGATGCGTTGTTTGGATTGGTGATATCTGCCTCAAGAACGAGTGTAGTGTCTGTTCCCTCGTCGATTTCAGTATCAACGTTGGATGCTTTCAGACCCTTACATTCAACCAGAAGCGAACCAGAAGCGTTACCAGTAACGTCTGACGCAGGAGTTGTTCCGTTGTAGACACCACAGTCACCTACCTTCGTTTGGTCAGCTTTGTTGTACAGCCTGATGGAAGTACCAAGAATGCTTACGTTTGTGGCGTTAACATTAAAGACTACACCAGAGAGGACAACATCGTTGTCTCCGTTCTTAGAGTTTCCGTGAGCAGCGGCCGTGAATTTGAACTGACCAATAGCCGTGATACCAGTTGGTACAGATGTACCGTTGGCATCTGGGTTGGCGTTCGTAATCGACGTGATCTTGGAAAGAACAGAGATGTTCTTGTTACCAGTAATACTGGAGTTACTGTTGGAGTTGTCAGTTACAGTTTCTGCACCGACGAATACTTCTCCTTCACCAGTACCATCCTGGTCACTCATTGTGAGGTCGTTTGAAGACTCTCCACCGCGGGCACGAACAACGATGTTGTCGTACGTAGCGGCACCAGAACCAACGAAGAGAGCAATGACCTGGTTGGATGTTCCACCCTGTTCATCAGTCTTCATTCGAGGTCGGATGATAATATCAATATCATCACCATCTGGAACAACGAGTTGCTGGTTCTCCATGTTCACACAGAACGTGGTTACCGTACCAGAACCAACTTGGTCATTTACCGCAGATCCAGCTGTGCTGTTCTTCGGGTTGTGCTTAAGTGTTGTGTCGGATCCACATCCACCCTTAGTCGCTTCTGCGAACTTAGTGGACTCACCGTCACGGTAGAGTTCTAGGCGGTCAATAGCCGTAGCTGTTGAACCAGAAGATGTGAACTGAATGTCAGTCACATCAATATCTTCATGCTCAGCGTGCAGCTCAAGACGGAGGATAGCCTCGCCAAGAGTTCCACCAAGCAATTGTCGGCTTCGCAGTGGCTGCGAATCTCTTGTTACGAACAAGTCACCCTGGCTGCGGAGTGCCCACAGCTGAGAGAGAACAGTCGTTACAACAATATCACAAGTGTCAGAACATGTACCGTTAAGCTTAAGACCGCTCAAGTTAGAACCGTCATCAAGTTCTTCTGCTTCGAGGTATGTAACGGCTGAACCGGTGTCGAAGCGAATAGTAAGGTCATTGTTCGTAAGACTTGAGGAAACGTCAGTGTGTACCTCGAAGACAACAGTCTCTTCGGCAGGGATAACGTATCCACCACCAGCAAGGTCGTTAAAGCTAACCTGGCTAGATTGTGATGCAACACCGTCCTCGAGGATGGTGTCAACTGAACCGTCTCCATCGGTATCAACCCATAGAGCGTAGTTCTGACCATTGTTCAGAGATGCACCGGATCCTGACTCAAAGATGGCCTTTGTGAAGAGGATATCCTCTGCTTCACCAGCGCGAGCCTCGAAGCGGAAGAGGTTAATATTCTTCGCATTTTCTACAGCAGTGTCTGTTACACCAATCTCCTTAACGGCGATGGTCAGAGTAGCTGTAGCAATTTTGTGGAAATTACCAGCGATGTTACCTCGTGGGCGAACGTCACCGACTTTATCTCCAGTAGAGAGACCTTCAACCTGCATTTGGTAGGTTGTTACAGCGGTAATCAAACCACCGAAGTCACATGTACCTGCAGTGTTGCTTGTCAAACCACCATCGGAACCGATGATGTCTGTAGGCTCACCACAGATGTGTACACGGAACTTGTCTCCGTCTCTTGGATGAACACCTGTTCCGTTGTCAATGAAGTCAACACGGAATTCCCAAGTTTCATCTCCGCGAACGATGAAGTCATCGAATCGGTAGACCTGGTAGTTACCTCTCTCAGAACCAGTTGAAGTGATTCCAGTGTCGGAAGAACCAGTAAGACGTACACCGTCGATCGTTCGACCGGTGGACTTGTTGCGGATTTCAACATCCTCGAGCATCTCGTGGATTTGGTCAGCTGATTGGGCAGTTGTTACAGCAAGAACGTGTCCTGTTGAACTCTGACCTTGGACCAAAATGAAGAAGTCCTTAACATCGATGTCCTCACCACCAGTTTGGAATGTGATGTTGGCAAGAACTGCATCGTTGTCGTCACGTGTGTACTCCTCTTGTGGAGGTCCGTCGACACCGATAGTGAATTCACCAGCGTCGATAGAAACTGTGTCAGGAAGAGTGGCAGTCTCGGCAGGCAGAGAAATCTGTGATCCGTAGAGCTGTCCGTTTACACCGTAACCGTAGAGAGAACCAACCGCAAAGAGGTCAGATGTCTCTTCGAAGTGCATGATCATCTTGTCACCTGCACCACCAACAATGTCAGCGATGATCTCAAGAGTGATTTTGTCACCTTCAAGAACAGTGAATGGAGGATCAAACACAACAGTTATGAAGTCACCAACGGTCTGAGAAACAGTGTTGGTAAGAATCGTACCGTCTGTTCGGCGAATAGCAATGTTTACGAAGTCACCATCAGATGCTGAGCTGTTTTGCTCAAGCGTCATAGAGTAGAATGTCTGGTCCTCAGTAGAGTTAACAGACACTTCGTATTTACCGATAACAACTCCTACGTCACCAACCTCAACTTCATTCGGTGAGACAGTTCGGTATGTAAGGCTAACGATACCGCTAGTTACAGCAGCAATACGGAATGTATCACCACGGAGTGGGAAGTTACCAGATACAGACTGAGCGTTTCCGAATACATCGGAAGGAAGTTCAACAACAAGGTTGTGCTCAGATGAGGTAACAGCTGTAGATGAGAAGTCCATCACAACGTCCACTGTTACTGTCTCACAAGGATCAAGGATCAAAGGAGAAGAGAAGCGAAGGTCAGATGTCTGGTCTTCTGAGTCAATTGTGCGCTTACGTGTAACACGAGCGCCGTTTACAGCTGCGTAGATACCATCGATATCGACTTCGTTACCAAATCCTTCGTGAAGGATGGTGAGGTTTTCGATAGCAACAGAGTCATCACAGGAAGCAGTAAAGTCTACAGAGAGACCTACTACACCAACTGCTCCTTTAGGAACAGTGTCTCCAACAGGGCTTGAGGCAGCAAGAGAAAGCTCAAGTGAACCATCACCCTGTACGAAAGCGGTGTAACCTGTGAAGCCAACGCTGTCACTAAAGACAACGCCGCCAGCAGTCATAAGTTCAGAAACTGAAAGAGTGTAGCTGTGTCCTGCTTCCATAGACTCACCAAGGGTGAGCTCAACAGTGCTTGTACCAAGAAGGTTAGCACTTGTTACGGCAATCTCAGGAGAACCAGTAACTGTGAAGTTGCCAGCATCTTCTGCACTTGATTGGTCGAGAGTCTGATTGAATTCGACTTCAAGAGTAGTAGATGAAGTTGCAACTGCATCAGTAACCATTGGTTCACCGCCTACACCGCCTGTACCACAATCAACTCCGTAGGAGAGACCTTGGTCAACACGGTAAAGCATCACAACCATCTCAGCACGGTTCATGTTGTCACCAGGACGAACACGGCCGGTAGAGTCGTCACCCTGAAGTACACAGTGATCAGCCGCAGTCTGAATGACGTTGGTGTACCACTGTCCGCTTGGGTTGTCGACGAACTGAGAAGCATCGCCAGTCGGAGCAAGTCCGAATGCGCGAGTGATGAGGGCAGCAGCTTCAGCGCGGTTAATGTTTG
Source organism: Candidatus Peribacter sp. UBA6535 (assembly GCA_002436205.1). Taxonomy (GTDB): domain Bacteria; phylum Patescibacteriota; class Gracilibacteria; order Peribacterales; family Peribacteraceae; genus UBA2170. The sequence continues at coordinate 17,354 of DJKT01000031.1, read as the reverse complement.
CGCCAGGACGAGAGTAGCAAGGGGAACTGCCGTAGCAGTCGCCGTCACCACGGACCCATCCTTCTTTACCTGCTTCCTCAAAGTACCCATAGTACCAAGCTCCTGTAGAAACGTCGTCGAAGCTTGCAACAGCTGGAGGAGTGGAAAGAATTCCACCGTTCAGCTCTACAACCAACTTAACGAATTCAGCACGGTTGGCAGGATTGCCACCGCGGAACCTAGCTTGTGTAGCATCGAGGTAACCTGCGTCAACGAAAGCGTTAACGGAGTCACCGTACCACACACCCGCTGGAACATCGCTGTATGCTGCAAGCACTGTACCCGCTTGGGTGAGCGAGAGGGCTGCAACCGATACTCCTGCGAGGACTTTCTTCATTCGAAGAGTAAAGTCCATAAGAATAAGGTGTAAAGAAAAAATAAAAGACTATATAAGGAATGTATTACAAGATCACCACAAACGATCTTTGCTCTTGTGAGGAGAGAACGAGAATAAATGTCGTTACTCTTCTCCTTATATATAAAGAGAGCACACGAGCTTTTTAAAGATTGTTATTGATAGGTAAATCAAAATACAGAAAGCACGACGCATGGGAGCACTATCAAAGCACTCTGCGTGTGAGGAGACTTGTCGTTACTTAAAGACTGGCTTGAAGTAAAGGCAAGGTGCCGATGCGTAAAGGAGCGTGTACACGGATCAGACTCTATGCGGGCATAGAGGCGGATCAGCGATATTTAAGCGTTCCTAAATCATTTAAGCAAGGGCAACGCACTGATCCGTGCAATACCCCAAACGCGTGAGGGGGAGGTTTGTTACACCACGTGAAAACAATCAACTAGGGGTTTGATAAGCAAATATTGTACTGAATAAGGTATTTTGATAATGATATCTGCAGTGGAAGAGGGTGTATTTCCATGAAAATGAGCATAAATTTACCATTGCTAAATATGTGTTTTATGGTGCGATGAATCAGGTTGCGCTAAGTAGAGCCAACATGGGGTATGGAAAAGGTGACATTTCGTGTGGATTTGGGGTGTTTTTGGATCCTAAAGACGAGTTATCGGTTATCGGTTGTCGGTTATTAGGGGTGTTTCTCTACAGTTTTTGGAGGTCCTGGCCTTCTTAGGTGTCTTTTACCAACCTCACCCCTAACCCCTCTCCTCTCTGGAGGAGAGGGGAACTTCGTTTAACGAGTAAAATAATCTGGATACTGATAAGCAGAGCTCCCCTCTACTGCGCACAGGAGAGGGGTCGGGGGGTGAGGTCAGCCCTCTACATTTTGATGATTTCCTGCCCCTTTTCGGTGTCTTTTACCTCGAATCCTCGTGCCTGGATTTGATTCCTAAGACTATCTGAGGCCTCAAAATCCTTGTTTGCACGCGCATCGAGGCGCTTTTGAGCGAGTTCAGCAACTTCCTTAGGGATCTCTTGGATCCCCTCAGGATCGAAGCAGCCGAAGGTAGATCTGATCGTTTCTACTATCCCCTTACAAGCTCCCAGTTGATTCTCATTTCGAGACCAGCTCATGAGATCAAATACTGTGGCCAGAGCTGCTGGGGTATTAAGATCCGAATTCATAGCCTCAGAGAACTTCTGATCCCACTCCTCTACACCTTCTGAAACCTCTGCATCCTCTACTTCCTTCATCCACTCCATAATCTTTCTACGCGCCTTATGCGCATCTTCCAATCCTTTCTTCGTAAACTTTAAATTCGTTCGATAGTGCACTGACAACAAATAATATCTGAGGTCTAACGGATTAAATCCCATCGCTTCAATATCTGGGAGAGTTAACACGTTGCCAAGGCTCTTTGACATCTTGACGTCTCCCATATCGATGAATCTCTTGTGCACCCAGTAGTTCACATGGGTCTTGTTTGTGCCATTTTCGGCACCTTCGGTGCCGGCGGAGATTGCGGAATCTCCGCTACGAGATCCGACCGACTGAGCGATCTCACATTCGTGGTGTGGGAAGATCAAGTCCTCTCCTCCGGTGTGAATATCAAATGGCGAACCCAAAAACTTTTCGCTCATACAACTACACTCGATGTGCCATCCGGGGAACCCCTCTCCCCACTTGCTGTCCCACCTCAGAATGTGATGCTCATTTTCTCCAACACATTTTTTCCAAAGGGCGAAGTCTGCGGGGTGCTTCTTTTTTTCGTCGACTTTGATGCGCGCACCAGAAGATAAATTTTCCAAGGTGTTCCCAGACAGTTTTCCATAGTCTGCAAATGAGGTGACATCAAAATACACTCCGTCATCCGTTTCATAAGCGTGACCACGCTCAATGAGTGCGGCGATCATCGTGAGCATTTCTGGAATGGTTTCTGTTGCGAGTGGACGGTGCTCGGGTTCTTTAAAATTGAGCGCAGTCTCATCCTCGATATATTGCGCTGCATATTTGCGTGCTAACTCCAAAGGATCAGCCTTCTCCTCACGAGATTGTCTTTCAATTTTGTCATCCCCCTGCGCATCTGCCACTTCATCCCCTGCCAAGTGTCCGACATCGGTGATGTTTTTAACGTGTGTAACTTTCATGCCGTGCCCCACTTCTAACCACCTGCGCAAAAGATCTGCGAGGAGGAACGAACTGTAGTTACCGATGTGCGGGCGGCCGTAGACTGTTGGGCCACACGTATACATACGCACCTCGCCTTCCTTTAAGGGTACGAAGTCTTCTTCTTTTTTCGTGAGTGTGTTATAGAGACGAAGAGGCATACAGGAAGTGTAAAGAGGAAAAAGGAAAAAGGAAAAA
>DJKT01000031.1:4159-14287 GCA_002436205.1 Candidatus Peribacter sp. UBA6535 | reverse complement strand
AAAAAGGAAAAAGGAAAAAGGATTATGAATAATAAAAAAACCAGCATGGACTTCGCGAACGAAGATTGACCCATGCTGGTGGTTTGATGGCCGACGTTTCCGTCAGCCGGCGAGTGATTGTTCTCATGGTATAAGCACTCGCTTATTTGTCGTTCTCAGAAGTGGTTTTGCCTTCATCGGCTAGTTGCTCATTTCGTTTGATGGCGTCATACACTTCCCTGCGATGGACCGGTACATCATTAGGGGCTTCCACCCCAAGACGTACTTTGTCACCGCGAATCTCAACGACAACGATTGTAATGTCATTGTTGATGACAATACTTTCGTTTTTCATTCGAGAAAGAACTAACATGATGTGAGTCTCCTATGGGTTACTCACTTGCCGCTCCACACCCAGGACATCGTTGCCATGGGATTGACGGATAGCGCGAAGTATACAGTCTTGTTTATCTAGCACAACCCTTATTTACAAATGTCAACTATTCAAAAAACCCGGTGGTGCGTCATCCATGCGGATAGCGTCCTTGCCGGGAATTGTGGTTCCTCATCTATGGGATCCCTTACTAGTTACAGCTGGGATCTCGGGGAATCACAGTGGTGACAGGTACGAATTGATGCACATTTCCATTGAGCATGTGCACAACTGCTGTGTGAATAGCTTCATCAATCTGATCATCACTCAAGGATCCGACCTGAGGGCCAACTGCCTTGAGAATGACTTCCGTGATGAGCGTTTCTGCATCATCGACCTGAACCGTATCAGTTGAATCTTTCATTTTTCCTATCCTTTATTGAAAGATCAAGTGACGAACTCCACCCATCCATAGGCAAAGCTAAGCATTTTATACATTATTTATTGCATTTAGGCAAGGTCTGGATTGATGAAATTGCCGGTATGGGGCCTCAGAAGAGAGGCTTTGGTCCATACCGGCGTGGGGAGGCGAGTTACGCTGGGTCATTAATTACTCGCCTTTCTGTTTCGCTGGTTCCTCTATAGGAGGTTCATCGACCGTTTCGGCATCAGTCACAAATATTTCGGTAGTGAGTAATTCACCACGCAGTATCCGGACATCATCAGGGGCATCAATTCCAATCTTTACTCTGCCCTTGCCTATGTCTATCACTGTGATAGTGATATCATGGCCAATTCTAATCGATTCGTCCTTCTTACGGGAAAGAACAAGCATGGCTCTTACTCCATTAATTGAGCCACCTGCACCACACCTAGGCTTCTTACCATAGGATCGGCAGGTAGAACCAGTATACAGAAATCATTGCGTGCAATTGGCAATTGCGTAACAAATTTTACTAGAAGCAGATCTCTGCTCGTGTTACTCTCCACTTCGCATTTCATCATTTTCTTTTTTCTCATGGATACAACAACTGCCACTCAACGCATTTCCGGAAACGGTTTTATTGCCGCCCTCGACCAAAGTGGAGGGAGTAGCCCAAAAGCACTTGCCGCATATGGATTAGATGAAAGTGCATGGGGAGGTGACCAAGAACAGATGTTCGAAAAGATTCATGAGATGCGTACACGCATTATTATCAATCCAAAATTTGATGAGCGTATTTCTGGTGCGATTTTGTTTGAACGCACAATGAATAGTGAAGTCGAAGGAGTGCCAACTGCACAGTATCTGTCACAAAAAAACATAGTTCCGTTTCTTAAAGTTGATGAAGGCTTGGCAGAAGAAAGTAACGGCGTACAGTTGATGAAACCTCTTAGTGGGCTTACAGAACGATTGAAAAGTGCAAACGAACACGGCATCTTTGGAACCAAAATGCGTAGTGTTATTAATAGTGCAGACGCAGCAGGAATCGCCGCTATCGTTACACAACAATTCGAAGTTGGTAACGTGATTATTGATGCAGGATTGATGCCAATTTTAGAACCAGAAGTAAACATCAAATCAGGAGATAAAGCTGCATGCGAAGCACTGCTACATGAAGAACTTCTTAAGAACCTTGATGCTCTTCCAGAAGACAGACAAGTGATGCTTAAGCTTACACTTCCAGAAGTTGAGAATCTTTACAGTGATATCATTGCTCACCCCCGTGTACTACGTGTAGTAGCGCTCTCTGGTGGATACAGCAGAGACGAAGCTAACGAAAGGCTCGCTAGTAACAATGGCATGACTGCCAGCTTCTCTCGTGCACTTGTGCAGGACTTGCGAGCTGATCAAAGTGAAGAGGAGTTTTCTACTGCACTTGATAGTGCTATTGAGAGTATTTACCAAGCTTCTGTTGCAGAAGTGGTCGGTGTTTAGCCGACCTCACCCCCGACCCCTCTCCTTCCACCCCTATCTCCTTTCCAGGAGAGGGGAGCTCTGTTCGTCTGCCACTGTAGTGTGGACGAAGATCACCCCGCATTACGATCTACTTAGCGACGCAGTGCGAAGCTGCGCAGCAGACTTCGTCAAGGAGTGCACACTCTGTTCTCTAACTATTTCTTCGTTCACATCAGTGGCAAAGATTTTTGGTTACTTTGTATCTACAAAGTAACAAATCAAAGCTCCTTCCTATTCACATACAACTGCTGGAAGACAGCAAACACCGTTGAAGCAGCCCAATAGAGCGATACCGCAGCAGGGAACTGGATTGCGAAGAATCCAATCATCAGAGGAAGTCCATACATCATTACTTTCTGCTGAATCTCCTGCTGACTCATCTTCTCATCTTTCTTTTTCCCCTGCTTCTCCTGCTTCTTTTTATTGATAGCAAAGGAGAGTTTCATCTGCAAAAACTGCATCACCACAAGCAGTATCGGCATGACCATTATATTTGGCACCGTAAGATCCATACCGAGGAACTGTGTCCCAAAATCCCAAGAGAGATTTTGATATGGGCCGTACAGCAGGTGTTCGGAGAGTGCGAGAACAGACCCGTCACGAATGGTAAAGAAGAGTCCGATAAGTATCGGGAACTGAATAAGCATCGGCAGACATGACTGCATGGGGTTTACTCCGTTCTCTTTCCAGATCTTCATCGTTTCTTCCTGCATCTTCTTAGGATCATCTTTGTACTTCGACTTCAGAGCATCCATTTTTGGCTGCACAGCCTGCATCTTACGCTGCCCTTCCATCGCATGCTGCGTGGGGACAAAGAGAATGAGTTTAACGATGATGGTAACGATGATGATAGCAATTCCTAAGTTGTATCCGGGGACCAACGATGCAACAAGAATCAGTGCGTTGAGGAGTGGCTTGGTGATGAACGTGCGGAAGATTTGTGTCATCATTCCTGCTTCATAAATACTAAACTGCGCTGCAATTTCAGAATCCGGAAGCGCAACCTCGTAGTTTCCATACTCACTAAAGAGTGAATACTTCCATGGGGCGAGATCAATTTGCGCTGACTCCCCCGCAGCAATGGAAGCTACTGCCGTACAGTCGAGTGCAGTCTCTTCTGTTGTCAGTGGTGTTTTTGATCCATCCTCTAATACTTTCCACACATCAACCGGAGGCATAGGACAGCGGTCTTCTAAAACAAGCTCTTCCTCTGTTTTGTTTTTTACAGTGAGAATTGGATGATGTTGCCCCTTCACCGTCTTATCCATCGCTTGTACCGTCACACCTGTCATATCTTTCTCTGGTCCATAGCGATCTGGAAATAGATACGTAAACGCCATCTGTGTCGTCATGTAGACGAGTAAGAATATGATGGCGAACTGGAAGAAGGATCCTGCGCGGGTTTTCGATATACTCATAGTTGCGAGAGAAAGGAGTCGACATCACGGAGGACATCGTCAAAATCGCAATCCAGACTAGCGCTGCGCGGCGAAACTAACAACTGTATGGTCGGGGGTTTTTTGTGACTTTTTATAGTTCTACGAAAAGCTTCACGGCAACGACGTCGCATACGGTTGCGCTTTACTGCGGATTTATGGAGTTTTACCGATGCTGCTGTACCGATGTAGATAGCAGATTTTGTTGGATCGATATTCGGATTCTTTGGGGCACCTCGTAGCCATTTGACCGTGAACGTGTTTCCTTTCCATGCATTACCCTTACGACGGAGGTAGTCATTTACTTTGCGGCCACTGAGTCTGGAAAGCTTCATACGGGGATTAGTATCTAGTAGCTAGGGGTTAGGGAGCAACAAAAACCCTAGATACTAACTACTAGCCCCTTACCCCCTGTCCTATTTTTCGCTATCCTCTCCATCGTTATGGCTACTCTCTCCGATGACGACGTTCGGCATATCAGTAAGCTTTGCAGATTGAATCTGTCTGACAAAGAGGTAAAGAAGTTCGCTCCAGAGCTTAACAACATTTTTGACTACATCGCAAAGCTGCAGGAGGTGGATACCAAGAATGTCGAACCGACACCGCAGCCAACGGGACTTGTAAATCAATTACGTGAGGATGAAATTGTTACGGACGGACCGACGACAAAAGAGATGTTGGAAACTTCGCCACTCCCTATTATTGATAACCAAATTCAAACCCCATCTGCACATGGCTGATGCTTGTACCTTAACTATTGCACAGGCACACAAGAAGTTAAAAGCAAAAGAGCTTACGGCAACTGAGCTTACGCAATCGTGTATCGATCGCATAGAAAATGTTGATGGAGTCTTGAATGCTGTTGTCCACAAAAATTTTGATCGAGCCCTAGAGCAAGCCAAAAAGATCGATTCAGCAGGAAAGTTTGATCATCCACTTTCGGGTATCCCCTTCCTTGTCAAAGATAACTTCTGCGAGAAAGACACTCCGTCTACTGGGTGCAGTAATATTCTACGCGACAAAGAATATCTTCCTCCATTCGAATCAACATCTACCAAGAGACTTAAAAGTGCAGGAGCGATAAGTTTAGGAAAAACAAACACCGATGAATTTACGATGGGAGCGAGCACCGAGACATCATGCTTCGGCGTTACGAAAAACCCTTGGGATACAACGCGCGTCGCGGGAGGATCTTCCGGTGGAAGTGCAGCAGGTGTTGGATCTGATGAATGTATCTTTGCAGTGGGGTCGGATACCGGAGGTTCCATACGTCAGCCAGCAGGTTTCTGTGCGATGGTTGGCATGCGTCCTACTTACGGAAGAACAAGTCGCTTCGGTGTTATGAGTATGGCCAGTAGCCTCGATACCATTGGCCCGATCTGTAAGACTACAGAAGATACTGCACTGGTAATGAATACACTTGCGGGGCACGATCCACTTGATTCAACAACAGGAGTTATTGATGTGCCGGATTATTCAAAAGCTCTCACCGGTGATGTAAAGGGACTCAAGGTAGGACTTCCTAAAGAATATTTTATTGATGGTATGGATCCAGAAGTAGAAAAAGCTGTACGTGATAGTGCAAAGCAGATGGAATCGATGGGAGCCACTATTGTCGATATTTCTCTGCCTCACACCGAGTACGCTGTTGCAACATACTACGTCATCTGCCCTTCGGAAGTCAGTTCCAACATGGCACGCTACGATGGTATTCGCTACGGGCATACTGCAAAAGATCCTGAGGACTTGGTTGATTACTATCACAAAGTTCGCACCGAAGGATTTGGCGACGAAGTAAAGCGAAGAATCATGATCGGGACGTATGCGCTCTCTGCAGGATACTACGATGCGTTCTACCGCCAAGCGCAGAAAGTACGTACATTGATCGTGAATGACTTTAAAGAAGCATACAAAAGTGTTGATGTGATCTTGACCCCTACTTACCCAACACCCGCTTTCGTTGTAGGGGCACTGGATGGAGATCCTATCGCTATGTACTTGCAAGATATCTTCCTTGTCGCTCAAGGTCTTTCTGGTATGCCTGGTATCACTGTTCCTTGTGGTTTCTGCTCCAATAATCTGCCAATAGGGCTACATCTCTCTGGGCCGCATTGGAGTGAAGAGCTGCTCTTAAAGGTGGCTCATGCGTATGAGCAGGCGACGGAGTGGAGTGAGAAGAAGCCTAGTATTTAGAGCTCTGTCACTTCACCTGCATACGAGGTAGCCATTGCTTTAGTGAAGCTGCCTGCATCTTTGCAAATGCTATTTCCAATGAGCCACCTAGTTTTTACATCCACAGCAACATCTGTCTGATCGAAGCAGGGAATACCTCCAGCTTTAATCGCCTTCATTCCTACTTCGTAGTGCGAAGCTATAGCGCTTCCACCTACGTACTTGGTGGTGATGAGAATAGGCACTCCTTTTTTCGTAGCATTCTCTATAGAGGGCAAAAGATTGTATCTTCCTTCAGTGCACACGTTTCCTTCTCCAAGAGATTTGAAGACAATGGCATTTACCTCTCCACTATTTACAAAACTATCGATGTTTCTCGGGAGTACCCCGGGTGAAAGCTCAATACCAATAATTCCATTACCAAACTTGGAAGAGAGATTGATTGAAGATGACGCGTTGCTTTTCTTCCGAGTGACATCTTCACGAAAGAAGACGCCATGAGAATTGATTTCTCCAATTTGAGGAAAGGCTGGTGTCTTAAACGCATCAAACTGCTTCTCACTTGTTTTGAGAGCTCTGCAGCCAAGAAGCACTCTGTTCCAAAAATTAATGAATACATCTGCATACTCTTTTTCGATAGCCTCATTGAGTACGCGGAAAAGATTCTCCAGATTAAACCGACCATCTCCACCTTGTTCATACACTGTGTTTTGCGCACCGGTTAGACAGACAGGAACACGAAGTCCTGACTTACCAAGTTCAGATCCATGTAACCCAAGAGCCAGAGCACATGCAGTGTACGCAAGCGTGTCTGTTCCATGCGCTATTCCCACTGCATCGTATCCTTCTTCATCCTGTGCTTTACACACCCGCTCTACCATCATAGTCCAGTCATCAGGGGTCATGTTTGTACTATCTTTGGTTGTAAGCATTTCAAACACTACTTCTACTCCTGCTTCTTTGTTCAACTTACTAATAATCGGTTCGCAGGCTTCTTTGAAGTCCTTGTCATCTTTTGGAGCCGAAAGTACCACATCGTTGCCATGAGCAACTGGCTTTAAGCCAATTGTTCCACCGCAGTAGAGAAATAAAATACGCTTAGATTGTGACATAGAAGTTAATAGGTTACAGGAGGAGAGAATACTAGAACCTCTCCTTCTTCGTAAGCTTTTTTTCCAAACTCATTGTTCCAGATCCATGGACAAAGAGAACGAGGAAACACGCTACATAAAGAAGTGCAAGCTCTCCGCGGTTTTCAATAGGGAGTGTGCCATTACCCATATGACGAGAAACGTATGCACCAAGCATCAACACCGTACCAAGACCTGCAACGAGTCTTGACCAAAGGCCAACAAAGATCGCAGCACCTCCAGCCAGTTCACAGAGACCTACGAAACCGACGAAACCCTGTACGGCAAACTCACCTTCTAGCAGGCCGACTTTTTGCATACCCTGCTGCAAGAAGAGGAATCCAACAAGTAGTCGAAAAATGAAGTAATACGAATCTGCGTTTTTTTGTGCAAAGGAAGATAAAGCGGACATAAGAATATGGGAAAGAAAACTATCGCCTAAAAGTATAGCGCATCTATGAACAATATCACCATTCCCTGTACCTCCCAGGTCTTCTGATTCTCTCATTTGCTGTGTTTTTTACTGCAAGAGCAAAGAAAGGGAAGAAATAGGAGTTCTCGAGAGGTTTTTTGCTAGGATACACAACCGTTCTTTCTCGTATCTCTAACAAAGGAGCTTGGAATGATCTCTAAGAGAAAACTGAAGCTTCTTCTTGTTGGAGGAGCGTCACTTGTTCCCATCTTCGGATGGGTCACAGGAACGTACGACGTCGGAAAGCTGATGCACGATGCTGTCGTGTTTGCTCAAGGAATTGGTTTGGGGTGGCAAATATGTATTCTATTGATGCTCTACGCATCGAAAGGATTTATGTGGCTGCCGCCATTCTTCGCCGCGACGATCTGCTGCTGCCTGCTTCCTACTCCACTGAGTTACATCGTGGCCATAGGAGGTCATTTGCTCATCGGACATGTTATTAGCTGGCACTTCGGTGCCGCGTCCGTCGGCAAAGACTGGAAACCACCTCGGTTACTTCGTAACGTAAATCCCGACAAGTATTGGAAGGTGATTCTCTGCTTCTTCGTCTTTATGCCAACCGATGTCATATTGACGTTCCTCAAGAGTAAAAAAGTACGAGGAGCTTGGGCTCTTACTGCCTGCATCCCCTTCGTTGTCCTTGCAGACACTATTATCGTGTTTTCGGGCAAAGGAGTGCTCGGATTTCTTCTTTCACTCTATGAAAGGACGTGATCCCCCCTCGTATAAGGGGGGTTTTTTGTTGTTTCAGCGGTTTTATACTGGTAACGTTTTCGAGCTCCGAGATGACAATTGGTGTATTACACATGAACATCACTCTGGGGCTGTAGCTCAGCTGGCCTAGGCGCGTAAGCGCCGTAATATAACTGGTCCGCTCGAACTGACAGATCCTTGGAACCCACTCCCAAGTGGGGCTGTAGCTCAGCTGGTTAGAGCGTCCGCCTGTCACGCGGAAGGTCGCGGGTTCGAGTCCCGTCAGCCCCGCCACACGCAACTTTAGGCCGATTGAGGAGTAGTTCAAACTCCTCTTTTGCTTTGTACGAAGCCACATTGCCATGCACTAGGGTGAGTTCGGAAAATACGAGGTGCGCAAGCTCCCTCTTCTCGGTATCGGTTGCCTCTTTGTATAGAGAGGAAGCCCTTTTGAAGAGTTCGGAAAAGGTCAGAACATATTTGAGCATTTCCTTCTCGCTCTCGGTCTGTGCTTTGAGTAGCCCATCAACCTCTTCGAGTTCCGCGATGAGACGACCAGACTCCTCGTTTAGCTCTGTAGAACTCATGGTTTTCTCTCGTAGGAGGGCAATTTTGTTCTTCTTGATGAAGTCGATGTCCTTGTGAATACGCTTGCGTCGTATGTGTAGGTCTTCAATCTCCTTGTCGCGTATGGTAGATACTTGATTGAGTCCTTGCTCCGCCTTCTCCTGAATATCAACGAGTTCTGCTTCCGAGAAGTAGATTTCATCGAAGACCGTCTGAATACCCTCGACCATCAATTCCTCCCGCACAGTTCGCTGACTGTTCGTGCAGTCCTTCTTGCACTTGCATGTGTAGTACACATGCCCCTTCTTACGATAGGGTGTGTAGACTCTGCCGCACGTGCAGCGGAAGAGGTCTCGGTAGGAGTAGAAGGGTTTGTCCATATAGCGGATAGACTTGCAGTTTTGCTTCAGTCGCTTCTGTACTCTCTCAAAGAGTGCGCAATCAATCAAGGGGCTGTGGCCACCTTGTAACCAGTCTCCTTTGTGATACATCTCGCCGATGTAGAAACGATTCTTGAGAGCGCGCTCGATGCTCGATTTGCAGAGGAACACACTTGTCTGCTTAATATGCTCAAGTTCCACCCCTTTGAGTATCTCTGTCTGGCTGCGGTTCCTGCGTCGTGGCTTCGAGGTAAGCCCCTGTTTCTTTGCCCATCGTGAGAGTTCATTCAGTGACCATTCACCAGTATCGTAGAGTTCAAACAATCGCTTGATGATGGGAGCGCGCTCGGGATCGAACTCTTTCTTGTCGGACCCCAAGTCGAGATAGCCAATCGGCGCACTGTGCGGATAGCGTTTTTCTTTGCGCAGCTTCGTGAACGTGTCTCGTACCTTCTCGGAGGTCACGCGACTCCAGTGTCGTGCGAACATGCCGTCGATATCCATGTGTAATTCTCCTGCGCTGGTGTGTACGTTGTACTCCACTTGTACGAAGCAGATGCAAATGCCATCCACGACAATGTCCTCCCTGCTGGCTGGAGCAATCTGCAATTTGTGCTTCGCGGCATAATCCTTACACATGCGCTCCTGATACTCCAAGGAGTTCTTCTGGTTGTCAGGATCGTCTGTGGACCTGCGGGTGTAGATAAGGTAGCTCATGAGTGATTTTTGAAACTTTCGATGGTAGAACGGATGGTTGCAATGCGTCGTAGGAGTTTTTTCTTTGAAGCAATGATTTCTGCTTCATGGGAAAGCCAGTATTCAATCTTTGCAATCGAATCGTCGATGAGGAGTCCTCTGGCGGTTCTATTCTTCATATCGCCATCTTTGATCTTTCGTGCCTTTTTAAGCGACCCTTTCAGCTCCTCAAGCTGAGTCTTATGGATTGTGATACCCCCTTTTTCGGAGAATTGATTGAAGAGCGAG
>DJKT01000031.1:2739-3757 GCA_002436205.1 Candidatus Peribacter sp. UBA6535 | reverse complement strand
CCACATCTGTTTGATCGCCTCTTTCCCCTGCACGTCCTTTGGAAGTTTTGAATGTACTTCGTAATCGAAGAAGGTGTGTGAATCTGGGGTGATGGTAAACAGTTGCCTGCTCCCCCCGCGCTTCTTCTCGGAAATCACAAGGTACACGTCGGAACCTTTGTACTGTGTGTGCAGTGCTTTATCTGGGTCCGCTGAAAGAAGCACTGAGCCGTCCGTCTGCGCCTCCTTCTTAATTGGCTTTGTGGAATCGAAGCGGGGAGCGTACACGGGAATACAGGCAAGCTTGTGCGACGCTTCCGTGCGCTTGCGCTTCCTTGCTGCGCGCTCGCGCATCTCTTCTTCGCTGAGCTCCAGCTCTGCATCAATGATCTTCATGACACGCTTTTTCTCTTTTGCATCACCTTTGAACAAGAATGACACAAGTTGCTCCACTTTCTCTCCCGATGCAAAGAACTCACCGCGTTCGCAGCGACTGACTGTGCGACGACTGATGCCACTCTGTCTCTCACACTCATGGAGTGATAAACGCAAAGAACGCCGCTTCTTACGGATGACCTCGGCTGCTTTTCTGGTAGTTTTCATGCCATCACTATAGCTCTGCCCCAAGTGGGGCGCAAGTAAAAATTTGCCCTAGTTTCTCCCCTCTGTTTCTATAGGAGGTATCACCTATTTCCTTTTTCTCCCATGGAAACCACTATCCGAACACTTCGGCGGTCTCGTGGCGTGTCCCAAATCTGGATGGCGCGGCAGCTTGGCATCCATCCGAAGACCTACCACAATTACGAGAAGGGCTGGTCCAAACCGCCAAAATCCATTCTCTTTCACGCTGCGCATCTTCTACATGTCTCCCCCCAGGAACTCATCAATGAAATTCACGGATGACCAGATGACGGCCTATGTGGAGTTCTTCCGCATTCTCGGAAACATCAAGCGTCGCACGATGCTTGAGGAGCTCTCACACACGAAGAAACAGAGCCTGCCGAGCAAGACAGACCCCATTACCTCAAAGCACTATGAT
>DJKT01000031.1:0-2362 GCA_002436205.1 Candidatus Peribacter sp. UBA6535 | reverse complement strand
TGTGGGATAACCCGCTTCTCAGGAGACCTGCGTGGCTGAGTGTGTGGCTGTATCTGCTCACACACGCTTACCATGGCATGATGCGCTCTGGCGAGAGTTTCCGTTGTGCAACGGAGCGGGAATACCCGACAGTGCTTTTCAGAGGGCAAAGAGTTCACCTTCAGCCAGGACAGCTCACAAGCGGTGCATACCAGATAGCAGCAGTGACTGGCGTTCCGCGAGGAACGGTGGAGCGCATCACCAAGACATTCAAGCGTGAGGGAATGATTGAGGAACTGACGAGCCCCCGATGTTCGCTTATTACTGTGAAGAACTGGCACCAGTATCAATCGCGTGAGGAACTGATTGAGGAACGAATAAGGAGCAAACGAGGAACGAGTGAGGACTTATATAAGAATGAGAAGAAGAAAAAGAATGACAAGACAGTCGATGAAACAAAAATTTTACGAAACGCAATCCTCAAACATCTCGCAACACAGGAGATCGGGAACCCCGAAGCCTATCTTGGGAAGATTCAACAAGAGTGCCCAGAGAGCGCAATTCGTAAAGCCTGGAACGATTGGAAGCGTGGTATGGGCATCGAATCTCCTGGACAGTTTTTCTGTCGATGCAAAGAGTACGCTAAGCAAAGCCAAAAAACATGATTTTGAGTAGGCCATACCTCTTCGAAGTGACCTCTTTTTTTGCCGTTTATTGCCGTTTTATGCCGCTAATTCGGTGTGCAGAGAAAGAGTGCATAGATGCCAACATCACAGGCTGATTGCCATGCTTTCGCGTAGATGCGCCTACTGCCAAATTCGTGCGGAATTACGGGCATGGCTGATTTTTGGTAATCCTGAACCAATTTTCGCAGGAATTCGATTTGACACAATCGGGAATACATGTATATTTAACATAACTTTTTCCTGCCTTGCTTATGTGCCTGACGCTGTTCAAGAATTAGAAAAAACTACTGCAACTACAGTAGAAGACAGAATTGCCGATCTTCCTCAAGATACGGCAGAACGGGCAAGAGAGCTTCAAAAGATGAGAGATGAACAAGAAGCAGTTCTTGCTCGAGTGAATGGTGATCTTGATTTAATCAAAAGAGAGCTTGATGCGGTATTGAGGGCATCTCTTGAGAAAAACATGAAACCAGACGAGAGATTGCTTGCGAGCATTCGAGATAGATATGACCTATCTTCTCAGTTCGGGGTTGGTAGAGATGACTTTGATACTGTTCTTGGAGAAATTGAAGGCAACGATGACACGCTTAGTCGTATACGTCGTGCAGAGATTGCGTTCGGGTCTGAATGGACTATTGTTTCAATTACTGATGCAGAAATACTATTTATGGACACCAGAGAAGAAACGAATGTTGAGGCTCAAGAAAAATTCTTGGTAGATACGGACAGAGATGGACAAGAGTACAAAGATGCGGTGCAAGCTCTAGGGGAACGCTTCCCTGCTATCACGCAATACCTGGAACGTGCAGATGACGAAGAGGGACTGCACTATTATGATTACCTTGTCGTTTGTGAAATCACAGGTGCTGAACCTATGTCAGAGACACAGTACAGAAAACTACAAGAGATTAAGCCAGTTGATCGAAAGAAAGTTTGCTGGCTTTTGACAGAGCAAGAAATGCTGGATGGCGGTGGCGCGCTGCGCGGTCTTCGCGGTGACCGCGGGGTCCGCGTGTACGGGGTCAGTGCTGTCTACCGCGGCGGCGTTCGGGCTGGTCGCCCGCTGCTAAGGGTTCAGAGAGCTTAGTCCTTAGTCTTTGATTTTCCCTGACGCTTTGTCTTTATCCTTTAGACCGCCGAAGGCGGTCTTCCGCTACAAATTTTTTTCGCTAAAATACGCTCAACGGTGAATAGTCACTTGCCTCGGAGCAAGCTACCGTACGGTGGTCCTTCACACAATGGCTTTGAATGAAACAAGAAGCCAGATCGACCATTATAACTCATGAACCCTTAGTTTGAGCTGAGTGATTCTGTAACGAGACGGTCATTGGACTGCGGTTAATGACTTCGGTATGAAACTCAGTCAATAACGGTGTTGGGCGGTGACGCGCTGAACGGTAATCGCAATGACCACGAGGTCAACGTGAACGAGAACAATGCTGACAACCGCAACAACATTCGGGCTGGTCGCCCGCTGCTAAGGGTTATTGAGTTTGCACAGATTTCAACCATCCACCGATCTGCCTACCAATCTCTTCCACCGTAGATTGTGTCTGAAAGACCTTCGTCTCATTGACGAGTTTGAGCTCCAACAAGAGGCGCAGTTTGAGCATGCATGTTTCCTGATGCGCACAGGCTTTGATGAGGTAACTTGCCTTAAGTGGCTTCGGTGCATTCTTTAGCCATGATAAATGTTT
>DJKT01000053.1:494-7333 GCA_002436205.1 Candidatus Peribacter sp. UBA6535 | reverse complement strand
AGGCCACGGGTTACACCACGACCAATAGTAAGCTTGATGCCTGCAGGGTTGTGATACAACGCCTGAACATCTGTGTTGACTGCAATAAACTCAACACCTTGTATTTTGGCATCCATCATGCGCTTAATGGCATTGGAGCCGCCACCGCCTGCACCGAGAACACGGATATCGGCACCGGGGGTAACATCCGGACGAACTTCGCGAGAGCTGGCAGTACTAGCTGTAGTACCATCATCATCGCCTTGCTGCGACCCGGCAGGCTTGCTGCCCGAGAAGAGGGAACGTAGCGTATCTGACATGAAAAAAGGGGGAAATTACGTAACTCAAAAATTAAGGAAGCAGACTCTTGAACCAAGAACCTGCATGACTTAAGGCACGTTTCATCTGTACTCCACCAATGCGTTGTGGGCCATCGCCCTCACGCATACCCCACACCAAAGTTCCGAGCGCTGTTGCGTAGGCCGGATCATCAACTTTCTCGATAACTCCTCCAATATCTGTCGGGAATCCCATCTGTACAGGAAGACCCAAAACATCTCGAGAGAGATCTAGAACACCAGGCGCCTTTACGGCGGCTCCGGTAAGAAGGGCTCCAGCAGGCAACATGCCTGCACGTCCGATTCTCTTAAGCTCTTCGTTGACGAGTGAGAAAATTTCGAAATATCTCGCCTGCATAATCTCTGCCATGTATCTCTTCGAAACGGTCTGTGTATCGACTTTGGAAACCGTAGAGAGGTCGATCATCTCGCGCTCCGGAATTTCTTCCGGGAGCACAGATCCAAATTCAATCTTGATTTTCTCAGCAGTATCTACTGAGGTACGCAGTCCAATGGCAATATCATTTGTCACACTCTCGCCTCCCAATGGGATGCACACACTATGTAAAATTGTTCCTTCCTCAAACACTGCAAGGCTAATGCAGCCAGCCCCTACATCGATGACTGCAACACCTAGTTCCTTTTGGCGCTTGGTGAGAACAGCCTCCGAGGCTGCAATAGTTGATGGAACAAGATCATCAATATCCACTCCTGCCTGATCCACACACTTCTCAACATTCTTCACATGCTGCACGTGCCCCGTAACAATATGTGCATCCACCTCCAGGCGAATACCTGTCATACCAACGGGGTTTTTGATACCGCGCTGCTCATCAACAGAATATGCCTTGGGTTCTATATGGAGAATCCTTCTATTTGCCGGAATAGAAACTGCCTGAGCCGCGTCCAGAACGCGAGCAACATCGTCAACGGTAATTTCTGATCCGGAGATGGCAATAACACCGCGACTATCAAACGCCTCAATGTGAGAGCCAGACATTCCAACGAACACATGGTTAATAGGAACACCTGCCATGCGTTCTGCATCTTCTAAGGAGGAGATAATATTATGGATAAGTTCTTCGACATCAATCACATGCCCCTTGCGCATACCAAGTGAAGGAGAAAGCCCGACACCAATAATATTCGGCATGCTTTGCGTCTCGTCTCCGTCAGCAACAGCAACAACAGTCCGTATTTTTGAACTTCCGATATCTAGGCTGGCGAGTACTCTCTCTTTGGACATAGCGGGGAGGGATGATTTCAAATGAAGAAGATTGCTCGTGAAAATTTCATGAGCACATCGCCGAGTGTACGTTCGCTTTGGAAAGCTACGCAAGAGCCTATTGAATACCAAAGGTGAACACACGCTTGCATTCTGCATAAAAAAAGTGTTCGGTTATTTTATTATTATAAAGGGCTAAACATTTGATTAGATCATCAAAATACAACGCAAAAAAGTCGATGAGTACGAATTGTATGCAGCTTTATTCGAACAATGACAACTGTGCTTCACTTTTTGGAGCTGATTCCGATGAAGAAGTAGGAAGCGAAACTGTATCCGTTTGAAAATGATCTCGTCCGTAGTCACTTTCTAAGAACGTAAGGAACCGCTTACTGAGGAGAGTAAACTCAAGTTCTGTGAAAAAATTGAGCAATGGATTTGGATCAAGATTGGAAAGTGATATGTCTTCCATAGAGATCGGCAGGTCTATATCGCACACAAGCTCTGCCATCCGCTCACAAAAAAATGCTTGCTCTTTATCAAGCTCTAACTTTTCTCGAAGCGCGGGTCGTATGTCATCTAAGTGATTGTAAATTTCTTTGAGTGACCCGAATTCCTGAATGAGGCTCGAGGCAGTTTTTGGGCCAATGCCATTAACACCCTTAAGGTTATCGGAGCTGTCTCCACTTAAACCCTTGAATGCAGCAACTTGATCTGGAGTAACACCAAGTTTCTCATACACTTCATCCGGTCCAAGATACTCTGCTTGATTATACCCTTTATGTGGGATGGCAATGCGGATATTTTCTGATGCCAATTGGAATGCATCTTTGTCACCTGTGACAATGGTAACCCGCATTCCTCTGTCACTCCCCTCTATGGCATAGGAGGCAAGAAAGTCATCTGCCTCATATTGAGGATCACTCACAACAGGGAAATTGAATGCTTCCATCAACTCCATAACTCTTGGGATTTGTACATAAAAATCATCCGGAGTCTCTGCCCTCCCATCTTTATACGCATCATGCTCTTCATGACGGAAGGTCTTATCTCCCTCGTCAAAACAGATCACCAGACTGTCTGGCTCCTCCTTTGCGAGAATGGCCATCAGCATAGAAGCCATCCCAAAAGAGGTATTACTCTGCTCTCCGGCACGCGTTTTAAGGGTACGAGGAATCGCCCAATATGCCCTATACATGAGGTGGTGGCCATCGACTAAAACGAGGTGTTTCATTTAGCTCCAGAGTGCCCAAATTTTCCGCTAAATACAACCTATATATCGGACACTACTTTGAGAGGGAAGACAAGCCAAGCCCCCTTCAATAAAACACTGTTTTGCGCTATAATTAGGGGAAACATAAATACATATGACACCAGCTACTGACCAGAAAATCGCACAGCGCTACACAGCAGCTTCCCTCGAAAAGAAGGGGAAAAACAAGCAGAGTCTCCAAGAGGAACTCGGCTGGCCTGCAGAAACAAAAAGGCCTGTTGTGTGCTTACCTGCTGGTATGAGTGAAAACCTAGGTGGAGCACTTCTAGAAGAGGCCTTACCAGGACTGTTGAGTCAAGATATTCAGCTGTTGATATTAGGAAAAGGTGCCAGCCACTACGGTGACCTCTTTACGAAGCTTGCGTCTAAGCACCCACATCGCATTGCCATTATCCCAAATGAAGAAGTGGCTATCCGCAAGATGTATGCAGCAGCAGACATGGCACTCTTCTTCGAAGATCCATCGGATCTTCAGGAACTTCCACTGGCTCTAAGCTACGGTGTCGTTCCGATTGCTCCTGCATGCCGAGAGCTCGAGGACTATAACCCCGTACAGGAAGCTGGTAATGCATTTTTGTATGAGGAGAAAACAGTCTGGCATTGCTTTGGCGGACTTGTACGTGCAATGGAAACACATCGGTTCCCGTTCGACTGGAGAACCATCCAAAAACACTGCATGGGGTCAGTGAAATAGTGAAAAGTGAAAAGTGATATTTTTGTGTATCATGCTACATAACTCATGACTCATAACTCATCACACATCGCTCCCCGCTTGTGGATACAAATTGCAGCAATAATTTCCATTACGGTTGCAATATATCAATATGCTCCACAGGGGCAGTTTATGAATATTGATGACAACCTGCTCATCTACAAAAATCCGGTAGTGCAGGAACTGAATATGGAAAATATCAAAACCATATTTTCCTCCTACGATCCTGAGCTCTACATCCCGTTTACCTTGCTCAGTTACATGATCGAGTATCACTTTGTCGGGCCAAACCCATCCGTCTTTCATACGACAAATGTCTTGCTCCACATTTTGAATGCCCTACTGGTATTTGCTTTAATACGATATTTTTCGAAGAAATGGATTATCCCCTTTCTTACGGCAGTCCTCTTTGCCGTGCATCCTCTTAATACCGAAGCAGTCATGTGGATCAGTGGAAGAAAAGATTTGCTGAGTGCATTCTTCTTTTTAGGGAGCTTGGTACTCTACTGTCGTCACAGAGTTCGAGGGGACAGACTCTCTTTTTACAGTAGTCTCGTACTCTTTATCTGTGCACTGATGAGTAAGATCATCGCCGTAACACTGCCACTGGTTACACTACTTATAGATGACATACTCCCCGCAAAAAGTGATAAACACAAAACAGTGAAGCAGTGGGTCTTCGGCGTACCGGCACTCATTTTTTTAAGCGTTGCAATGATGGGCAAGATGCTTTCGGTATTCCTACTCAGTTATATCGATGCTCTCCTCCTCGCACTCAAAGGAATCTACTTTTATTTTGTAAAATTCCTGATACCGACCAATCTTTCCATGGTCTACGAGCAGCTCACTCCCATTGGAATACTGCGCGAAGACTTTCTGTTTCCGGTACTGGCACTGATTGCACTTGCTGTCATCACTATTTGCTCACGCGCATTTGGAAAATGGTTCTCCTTTGGAATCCTCTGGTTTGGCATCACACTACTACCCAACCTCGGCAACGCCGTGAAAGGTGTAGAAAGTAGTGTCTACTATGCATCAGACCGTTACGTGTATCTTCCTTCTATCGGCATCTTCTTTCTTGTAGCTTGTGGAATTGCGTGGGGCCTTGAGCAAATCACACATATACAAAAAATAATCGCATCCGTTGCCATTGTGATCGTTATAGGAATCTACGGGTTTGTCGCTCATCAATATGCCATCGACTGGTTAACACCAAAAGGATACCTAGAGCGCACTGTAAAACTCTATCCCGAAGCAATGCTATCGAGAATACTTTTGGGAATGACATACATGAAAGAAGAAAATGATATTGAGGCCATCTCTCACTTCCGAAAAGCAGTGGAAAGAAAACCGGAGTACGCAAACCCCCGTGCACACTTGGGACTCACTCTCGTAAAAATCAGAGAAGTAGATGAGGGTATTGAGGAACTCGAAAAAGCACTGAAGGCAAATAGTCGCCACACATACTCCTACGTCTACCTCTCGTTTGCATACATGCTAAAAAATAATAATCGGAAAGCAGAGCTCCTCCTCTCTGAGGCACTAGCAAAAGACCCAGGTAGTGCCAAAGCTCTCCAGATGTACGGCATGCTAGAATACAGAAGAGGAAATCTAAAAGTAGCAGAGCAATATTATAGAAAATCTATCGATATGGATTCAACATCTGCACAGGCAAAATCTGCATTGGCGAGGCTGCTGAGAGATCAATGAAATTCAGAAGACTAGCTTGTTTTAGATCAGTTTTACCGTAAAATCTGATTGCTTTGGGTCGGTAGCTCAGTGCCTAGGTCTGCGAAGCAGGCCGTTATATAACTAGTTGTCACTGCTCGATCCTTCTCCATGATCTTTCTCTAACTTCCCCTTTGGGTCGGTAGCTCAGTGGTAGAGCAGGAGACTCTTAATCTCTTGGCCGTGGGTTCGAGTCCCACCCGACCCACCATAGAATTGAGATAACTTATTCGTTTTCTTGCTCATTGCTATCTCCTAATAGATTCAGAAACTCTACCATTTCATTATGCTCAAAGGTTTTTGCACAGAGTCTTAAATCGGGTAATGTCATATCTCCAATTTTTGTTTTTTGGCACTTGTTTTGAATGGCATCAATAAATGTGTCTCCACTTTCGGATGGTCTATTATTTGGCGATAAGAAGACATCCAAATATACATTGTTTATTACCTTCATACGCCCCTCATTACACTCGTAATCGTATACGTCCTTGTTAGCAATCAGAATCCAGCAATCTTGCAATTCATTTAATGAAAGAGTTTCTACTGATTCTTTGCTGCACATTTTCTCTAGATCATGCCTCTTATTAACACACGATTGATCTATGGAATGCTCAGAAGACGTACTGTAACCATTGCTGAAACTCACAATAGGTTCTTCGGGAACACTATTGCACGCAGTAAGCAATACAGCAAAGAGGAAATATGTATAACGCATAGCAACACCAATTATAATAGCTTATTGATAACTATGAAACCTAATATACTCTTACATATTACGCTTTCACAAGATTCAACTTTCTATTCTTACCATCAAGAGTAATTTTTAATTGATCCAGGCATTGATAATTACCAAGAAGAATTGTCGGTTGCCCGGCAGCAAAGAATACTGTTCCCTTCCAACAAATTGGCCTATGCCCGGCCTGTTCTATACGGTATTCAATTTTTTTCTTTGTAGGAACAGCACGAAAAATATCACCACCTGCACCGACAAAAGAAAGCGTACTACTCTTTTCGAGTTCCAATCCAAGAAGTTTGTTAACTTCCATCGGTATAATAGTCACATCAGCTCCTGTATCAATCAAAGCATGTCCCAATGGAAATCCATTAAGAATGACTGGCATTGTAGGCACATGTACAACCCCCTTACTCCAATCGCGCTTTGTATAATCAAACTGCATGACTACCTCCTACAAAATTCATTGGTGGCACCTTGTCAAACCAGATATCTTTCCTGTCACTTCTCTTCTCAACCTTTTTGAGTAATGTTTCAAGCTTCTTCGAAGACTCAACCATCTTTCCATTTTTGCTAGCTACCCATTTGCCTGCATTTTTCTTAGAAAAAATCATAAGCACAACCATCGTAAATTTGCTCGTGCTATAAAGCAAGCCCCTACAACACTTTTCTCGCCTTGATTTGGCCGGATCCTTTGTCTTCGAGGATGGCAACAGGAAGATCTTTGTGCCAGGCGATTGTATTGTTTTCACACCCTCCTTCTATAAGACGTCCATGCGTGATGTCATCGAATTGTTGATCAGTGAGTTCAAGTTTTGATCGATCATTGAGTGCATCTTTGAGTGGAATCA
>DJKT01000053.1:0-140 GCA_002436205.1 Candidatus Peribacter sp. UBA6535 | reverse complement strand
CATCACTCCATTTAACATCTTCAATTTCTAAAGCATCATCGAGTGACCAATCCCCCACTCGCGTTCGGTTGAGTGCAGTGAGATACGCACCAACCTTGAGCGTTACTCCTAAGTCATTGGCCAGCGAACGAATATACGTT
>DJKT01000063.1 GCA_002436205.1 Candidatus Peribacter sp. UBA6535 | reverse complement strand
CCTCATACCCAAGCAGGTCGTGATGAAGCAACACTTGATATAGAACTTACCGGTGAGGATAATAAAATCGCTTTAAGCTCCTCATATTTACTTGATTTCCTTGGGCACGTGGATGATGATGTTGTCGAGATGCACTTAACAGATAGTATGCATCCAGCCGTCTTTCATGTTCCATCGAATGAGAATTTGCTGCATTTGATTATGCCGCTTCGCATTCAGGAATAACCAAAGATTTATCACCGCACAGTTTACAAATTTTATATTGTAGATTTTACATTGTATTATGCACCCCTCACTCCTTGTAGGGAAAAACACCCATAGGGACTTAGACCAACTGCTTGGTGACAAGCGGCGTCTTATTGTATCCGGGACTTCCAATGAAACCGCAAAAGCACTTTTAATTAGTGCAATATATTCCCACACACCAAGGGCATCTTTGGTAGTAACAGACAAAGAGGTGAATGTTGAGGCACTATCGCACTGGTTACATTTCTTTGGAGTAGAGATTGAGCGGTTGGAGCCTATCGAGAATGAGAATGGAGAGATTGTTGCAGATTCTCTACAGGCGTTTCTCCGCTTTATGCAGGAGGATCATACAGAGACCTTTGTTTGTGATCGTAGTACATGGGATGCTCCTTTTCCCAAGTTTACAGATCTCCATGAGCGAAAGCTGATTCTGAAAGAGGGGCAGAAGATTAACTTTACAGAGGTAGTCGAAACACTTATTGGTCTTGGTTATAGCCATGGTGAAGATTTATACCTCAACCCTGGTGAATATAGGCGTACCGGAGATACATTTGATATTTTCCCCATTCAATCACTGCATACGTTTCGCATCTCTCTAGAGTTTGATGCAGTGGAAAATATTCTTGCTGTAGATGCAGAGGATCTTTCGAAGACAGAAAAGTGGAGCGATCCACTCGAGGTATTCCCGGTTTTATATGAGGACACCGCGACACTTAAAGATCAGATTCCACGCGACCACCTTATAATTTTAGATGATCAAGATGATATAGAGCCCTCGCTTACATCTTTGACATTGCGATTTACATCATTCCCAGAATCTCAAGAGAACCACATGCACATGCGCTATCTTTCTGTTCTTAAATTTTACACATTAACAGATTTCTTAAACGATGTGCGGGATAAGTTGCAACAGGATTGGTCACTCGTTGTTGTCACCAAACGGATAGATGAACTGCGGGGTATTTGCGAAGAGGAGCATATTCCCTTTAGTGTAAAAGATGAGAGAAGAAAGGGGGCGATTACCTTAGTAGGTGCGCAGCAAAATGATTTACTTCCACACAGTCTCCAAAATCCAGATTTACAATGTGCACTTCTTACAGATCGTGAGATCTTTTCACTCAAGAAAACCGGAAAAAATCGTAGTGTGCAAAAACTCGCTCTCGATTTTATTACCTCACTTGTCCCGGGAGATTACGTCGTGCACATGGAGCATGGTATCGGACACTTTGAGGGGATGACACAGAAAGATATTGATGGAACCGAACGGGAATACCTAGAGCTGACGTACGCGGAGGGGGACAAGTTGTTTGTCCCTGTAGACCAAGCAGACAAGCTGAGTAAGTTTGTGCACGAAGAAGGCCAAGAGCCGCTCCTCACACGCCTGGGAACGAACGAGTGGAAGAAGGTAACGCAGAAGATGCACGAAGAGACGCAGAAGATCGCACAAGAGCTTTTGGATCTTTATGCCAAGCGTGCAAAGGCGAGGGGGTATTCGTATGGAGATGATGACAAAGAAATGAAACGCTTTGATGAGGCGTTTCCCTATCAAGAAACTCCCGGCCAGACAAAAGCGATAGAAGATATTAAAGCGGATATGGAAAACGATCATCCCATGGATAGACTTGTCTGTGGTGATGTTGGATTTGGGAAAACAGAAGTTGCAATGCGTGCCGCATTTAAGGCAGTGCGTGATGGGAAACAGGTTGCGGTGGTAGCTCCCATTACAATCCTCGCGTCACAACACCTCGAAAACTTTTCCAAACGTATGGCGGACTTTAATGTGCGCATCGATGTTATGAGTCGATTCCGTACTCCTGCACAGCAAAAAGTTACACTCGAAAAACTGCGCAAAGGGGATATTGATATTGTGATCGGAACGCACAGACTCCTGCAGCCTGATATTGAGTTTTTGAATCTGGGACTGGTGATAGTAGATGAAGAGCAGCGCTTTGGTGTGCAGCAAAAAGAGCGGTTTAAGGAGATGCGTGCCAATGTCGATATCCTCACACTCACAGCGACTCCTATTCCTCGCACACTAAATTTGGGCTTACATAAACTGCGTGATATTTCGACAATTACCACACCGCCACCCGGTCGTCTGCCTATCATCACCGAAGTACGAAAGTATTCTGATGGCCTCATAAAACAGGCGATTGAATACGAACTTAAACGAGATGGTCAGGTGTATGTATTGCATAACCGCGTAGAAACAATTGATGCGTTTGCAGACAAGTTGCGCGAACTTATTCCAAACGGAAAATTTATTGTCGGACATGGACAGTTGAAACCTGATGAGCTTGAAAAGCGTATCAACGAATTTAAAGAAGGAAAATTTGATGTGCTCGTCAGCTCAACAATTATCGAAAACGGTATCGACCTTCCTAGGGCCAATACACTGGTAGTCAACGCTGCAGAATGTTTTGGTCTCGCACAGCTCTATCAACTTCGAGGTCGTGTAGGGCGTTCTAAGACACAGGCACATGCGTACTTCCTCTACCATGGTGCCAAGCTTAAAGACGACGCACGCAAGCGTTTGCGTGCTATTGTGGAGGCGTGTGAATTGGGAAGCGGTTTCCAAGTTGCAATGCGTGATCTTGAGATTCGTGGAGCGGGAGAAATTTTGGGTGCGTCACAATCTGGAACAATGCACACCGTTGGAGTCAGCCACTATTTGCGCATGCTCAAAGCTGCAGTGGAAGACTTGAAGTCCGGCCGCAAGGGAGAGATAGAAGAAGAGATCAATGTTGAAATTCTCCTTCCGGTGCAGGCGATGATCCCGAGTTATTACGTCCCCGACGAACAAGAGCGTATCTCGGTCTATCAAAAACTTGCAGGAAGTGAAGACGAAACAATTCTCAAAGAATTTGAACAAGACCTTAAAGAGGAATACGGAACACTACCCGATAGTGTCGAAAACCTTCTTGCGATCTTACGCTTAAAAATTGCGTGTCGTCGTGGTGGGGTTATGCGTGTAAAAATGGATGACGCTGCTGGAAAGCAAGAGGTGGTACTGACACTACACCCCTCTGTTACTGCGAAAGAGATTATGGAAATTCTTAAAGTCAGTTCGCAGTGGCGCATCAGTGGGTCGATGCTCAAGATCTACTTTGATCAGCTTTCTGCAAAGACGAAAAGTGACATTGAATGGATCGGAGAACTTACCAAACATATCACTTCTCTTGAGCGCAAGAAGCCCAAAAAGAAGAAGTAATATTATAAAACTGTTGTTATTTTTTACAACAGTTTGTTTGGTGCTGTAGTAAGCCAACTTCGCTTCTCTACATTGTTCAAGTTGGCTTATTTTGCTATAATAAGGAGAAAATTCCATACAAACACACATTTTATGCCAGATGATACTGGTCTTCAAATCCCTGATCTTCCTAAACTTCCTATGAATGGAAAGGAATTTTTTGATGTGTTGATGGGACAGATAGAGCCGGACCTTGTGTCGGATAATGTCGCCTCTCTCAAAGAAAAGTATGCAGATGAAACTTCGGAGGAGCATGTAGCGCGCATGGAAAGATATAGAGCGGCAGTAGTTGCTTACAGAGAAAAACGTGATCACTACTTTGCCTCTATGGAAACCCAAGTACGTCAGTTTGAGAAAGCACTCAAAGAGTCAGCCGAAGGACGTGTGACTACTATAGAACAAGCAAGGCTCCAGGAACTTGAAAATATCTTTAACGAATAATCATGCGATTTTTTTCTGAACGCCGGCTCTTACACTTTGGCCCAGCAGGACCGGAGATGGGTGGTGATGGTACAGAGTCTGCAGAGACGCAAGATGCAGCTCCAGAAGCTGCAGAGCAGGAGAATATCGACGTAGAAAACCCAGAACAACTTGTCGAAGATGAGCTAAAGAAAGCCAATACAGAGGTAGAGGGAAACAAAGGCAATGTCGTAGCACGCTTGCGTGCCATGGCAAAGAAGTTTGATCAGATGGCAAAGAATGATCCGGAGAATTTACAAACCTTGCAACATGATGCAGCATCACTGCGCTCTAGTGCAGATGCAGCAGAGAATGCACAGCAATTAACGGATGGAGATGAAAAAAGTCCAGATAACTCTTCACAAAACAGGCAAGAGGTCATAGATCACTTACGAAGCCAAGCAAAAAAACTTAAGGGTAATGCAGCGAAAATTCTTAATGAAATGGCTGATGAACTTGAAGCCAATAGAAAGAAGGAGGGGGCATCAGAAACGCTCACAGAAGATGAACTTGCAGACATTGCAAGCAACCATCTATGTAAACAGTTCAATATTCCTGCAGAGAAATCAAAAGACGTGAAGGCGATGCTTATGAAGACGGAGTTTAGGCAAGCATTAGGCAGTGCAGCTATAGAACTTACAGCTATGGAGCCACCACTTTCTGATAAAGAGGCGAAAGAATGGCTTATAAAAAAAGTAAAATCAACTTCTCCCGCAATCGAAAAAGATATTCAAGAATTTATTGAATTAATAGATAAAGGAAAAGAGACTACGGAAGGAAAAGAAGATGCCAAAGACAAACCAAAGTCATTTGCAGAGGTTCTGAAAGAATTCTTTGCAGCTATCGAAGAGCTTCTTAAAGAGCTTGGTATTGAGCTAGGGCTTACAAAGCCAGATGAGAAAGTCTCTAATGCAGATCAATCCAAAACTACATACGAAGATTTTGCAAAGAGTGACAAAGAAATACCGGTAAGCGAAGCGCAGAATAATCTGACAGGTCAGAAAGAAAAGATTGGTAGAAATATCACCAGTGCAGAAAATGATTTACTCAACGCAAAGCAGGATGCAACAGAAGCGGGAGAGAATGTGAAGAAGGTAGAGAAGCAAATTGCAGCCCTGGATCCAAATGATAAAGAGGGAAGGGCAAAGCTGGATACACAACTGAAAGAAGCCAAGGATGTACAGAAAGCTGCAGATGAAGCCGTTGTTAAGGCGCAAGCACAAGTAGATGACTTAAAGGCAACACTGAAGGATGTTGAG
>DJKT01000005.1:1921-8014 GCA_002436205.1 Candidatus Peribacter sp. UBA6535 | reverse complement strand
GTAATCACATATTGACATAAACAGATAAATAGTGTTTAATATAACACCTTTATGACAACAAATTTGCCAGTAAATCATGGTATCTCGGCAGCTCCAGAAGGAACAATACATGTGGATGCAAGCGCTCCACAGGAACAAGCTGAAGGTGTCATTACAGATGTGCGAGAACTTTTGCGTACCAAGTATGAAGCCTTTAAGGAAAGAACAGGGATCACTACATATGATGAAGCTGGAAAGCATATTGGTGTTGATGGCGATAAAACTCTATCTAGGCACATGCGTGTTGAATTCGGGTTTGCGTCTCGCACGTGGACTCGTATTGCAGACGAATTACAAATTACTCAAGAAGAAATAGATCAACTAACAAATTTTGATTTTGAGGGAATCAAATCAGATGAACGAAAAAGAATCATCGAAGTAGTGAATGTAATCATTGCAGAAGATCCGAATGTATTTGATGAACAAATTCTCAGTAGTCTATCTTTGACTAATCCCGAAATGCTCGGACATACACCGTCTGAGCTATTTTCAGTTTTCTCTGAAGTTCGTAAATCCAATGGCATAGAAGATCCGAGAAGACCACTTCTTCAGGAGATTGATGGTCTTGGTAAGAGAATATCTTCACTGTCGCGCAGAGAAAGCGAAGAGCGCATTCGAAACTTCGAGATTGGAAATATGTTTGAGCAGGTTGCACTTCTTGATTATCAAATGGGAGATAGAAAGTTTGTACCGGAGTACTGTCTTACCGCGACTCGAGATGAAATGGGAAAGGTACGACACACCACAGATATCATCGACTTAGTTATTCAAGATCCTGCTCAGGATAACGTTACGGAAAAAGCGTATTACGATCTGCATGCAGCCAAAACCCCTGGTTCTGAAACGTATAAGGTAGATGATGGAACGATCACCGTAGTAACAGATGGAGATATTACGTATCATCGCTACTGTCCGAACGGTGATGAGTCCCAAGCTGTACCCCTTGGTAAGATTCGAGATGGTGGCCTACACGAAGCAACCGATAATGGTGGGGTAGCAGCTAGATATTCCATACATGGTAAATCCAGAATTCTTTATGATCTGAGTAGTCGTGCGCTAAAGCTTGGGGCACTCACTAGCCTCTTGGGTAGCCAAGATCTCGAAGAAGGAACTGAGTGTTGGGATAACAACCAGCCGTATATCGGAGTGGAAATCAAGAAAGCAGGATCAGCTAACGTAGAGAGAATCGTGAAGCAGCTTAGGCGTCAGAGAGATGGTATCCTCAGGCATCGCGAGGAGCATCCAGAATCCATCCCCGGAATGGTGCACCATATAAATGTTGTTGTACTCAATCCAAACAAGGCACTAAAAGAAGCGATAGCGAAACTCAACGAGGAGCACCCATTTTTCAACTACGTAGAATTTAAGGGTATTGGCGATACATTCACCAGAGCTCATGAACGCCTCCAGCATAGGACTCTTGCAGAAACGCAGGTGCTCAAGCGATTCTTCAAGCGTATCAATGAAGAGCTTGCAAAGCAGCCAACGCTGCGTCCTTTAGCTGAGCAGAACTACGAGAGTACATCAGATATGATGAATTACAGATTTTTGCACAGTGATGACCATGATGAGACTCGCATGTTCATTGATGACTTACTGGAACGACAGGATGATCGCGCAAGAGAGCGGGAGGCAGAAAATGCCCAATCAGAAAAAGTGCAACAGGCAAAAGATCTACTTTTGGAATTTGAGCAGCATCTTGGTTCTACTACGAGAAATAAAGATGATGATGCAAACCTGTCTTCTGTATTGGAGGGCGAGCTTGCCACACTTTTCGAGAAGCATTTCGAGGTTCCGTTCAAGCATCCGAAAGATGAGGGAACGAGGATGATCGTGCATGAGGAGCGTGATGGCGAGTTGCTTGCTTATCCAAGGAAATTCCAACTTCGCGGTACTTCTAGTATTGGAGGAGTAGATCTTCTTGAGCGCGCAAAAACCATAGCGAAAAAGAATGACTACGATGTAGACTTCGAAGATCTTGAGGCTGTCCAAGATTTCATCGATCACCTTACGCAGGAATTAGAAGGTCGAAAAGAGAGACAGCAGATGATAGAGGCATTGGAATCTGCCTTTAGTGTACGATCAATAGAATGCCACGTGGCACAGTATGATGCGGAGAGGGATGAGCGTTTTGGTGAGAGGCTCCGACTGTATACCCCTTTGGAATCCGGAGTTATAACTGCTATTCGAAAGAATTTGGCTAATGAGCAGATCGATCAAGGAAAAGCAGATACACAAGAGATACTTATTGCTTCAAGGCTTCAGCAAGCCAGAGCAGACCGAAAGGGTTCCGAAATTAATCAGTCGATAGTCTCTACTGCTGAGTTAGCGTTTAAGCAAAGACAGGAAGAAAGCCCGTGTCTGTATACGTCTGGTACTGAGATGGAACAAGCACTCATGCCTTTCTTTCAAGGTCTTCATCAACAGCTTGCAACATGTAGCGCAGACGAAATTGGCCCTCTTCTTTCTGGGGGTAAGCGTGCTATTAGTACGATTGGTACGGATTACAAGGAAGTACTCGAAGCAAGCTGGTCTACTGCCACACTTCAATCAGCATTTGCACGATTTGCTACGCGACCTTCACTGGAAATAAACATTACAAGTCGTCTCGAAACCGCTTTGAAAAATGTTCCGATGACAGAAGAAGACAAACAGCTAGCATTTGATCAATCGCAGGATTTAGTATCCTCACTTGGTACTGAGATTGATGCAAACAATCCTTCGCTAGAGATTTTGAGCAAGCTTATTCCAAATCTGCACAAACCTTCTAGCACTGATGTATCGGAAAAGGCTAATAGCAAGCAGATGCTAGAATTGATGAATGCTCTTGGTGTGGAGATTGCTAATGTTATCAGATCGAATCAAATGAACGTAGATGCGGCAACACTAACGAAGCTTTCTATGGCTGAGCAGCGTATCATGTATGAGTTTGGTCTTCGTACTTTGGAACAGGCTGTATCTCTGCATGAGGCAAGTCCACACCTGGCTTCCGATTATGTTCTGTCGAATATCAGAGGATTTGTGCAGCATGCAGATGTGTTTTCTGATCTGTATCTAGATAAATATCTTAGAATCAACGAAGCGCTTAAGGGTACGAACCCTAAAGAAATCACGGAGTACCTTGCCTTTGTGGCGCAGAAAGAAGGTGAAACTGATCCACATGCTCTTCAAGGAGAATTCCTCCGTCGCTTAGTAGTACTCAGTTTACAAGAGCATCAGCCGATACCACAAAACAATCCTCCACTGGCACATGGTGTGGAGAGAACGTTTGCATTGATAGCCAATGGTGAAGAGAGTTTTGATGATGCATATGCACTGTACTGTCAATCGAATACAGCTACAGACGCAGTACTGGGTTCCATTTATAGTCGTGAGACTAGCGATCCGCATTTACGATCTATGCGTCGCAGGCAATTGCACCAGCATAAGGAAGAAGAATTGGAATCAGAAGATAACTCGCGCACAACTGCAGGAGAAATATTTAATAAAGGATTGCAGGCGAAAGCACTTGTAGATATCAGGGCTGAAGACAGCATAAAGCTTTGGAGTGAAACTAAAGAGCGAGATGAGCCTGAAACACGTGCACATATGCTTACTCTTCTAAGGAACTTTGCTCATGTATCAAAAAAAATGGCTCAATCGCATCCGGAAATAGCATTGGATGAACATTCGATGCGCAAGATAGAGACTTACCGTGGCTTTAGGTGTTATGACCAGGCGGCCCGTGCAATAGACTATATTCTTGATCGCGCACCAGAGTTTTGGAATATGTATTACTACGATCCGGGAGACGTACTTGCGTATGCTAGATACCTCGATCCAAATAGTGATGCATGTATGCGTGATGATAGACAAAGGCGCAGGAAGCAAATCAAGAAGCGCCAACAAGGAAAAGGCTCAAAGAAAGCAAGGCGGGAGAAAGCTCCTATTCCGACAGTCGAGCTGACGGTGGCTGACGAGAATAGAGTATTGGATGGGGCCATTGCTGAAATAGATGTAATTCTAAATGGAGAGAAAAGCTCTGATGAATTAGCCTAAGTATATTGACAGTATTGCTACTTCTTACGATAATATACATCTATGGCTCTCACAACCATCACCTTCGATACCCTCCGAGAACGCAATAATGCATCTCTGGACCGAACCGGGTATTCCCTTGCTGAAGACTTTGAGGGACTTACAGCTGCAAAAAGAAGGCGTGTCCAGGATTTGTTGACAGAGAGATCGGACTTAGAGGATTTGGCAAGTACACAGTCGCAGAGGGAAGCGTATGGCATAAAGCAGTGGCATGATGATTTCGTTCGCGTAAAGGATATTTCTGAGGGTGATGATCTTACAGTGAGAGAATGGTCTCAACTGAGAAATTCAAAGTTTAAACGTTTTCAACGAGCGTTCTCGCATCCGCATCAATTCGTTCTTCCGCGTTCCAGTCCGATTAGTCTTCAAGGATGTCTTGTGAGTGCAGATAAGATTCCAGAGAAGCTAGCGGAGGATCTCAATCTCGTTGCTTTTGATGATTGTGATCGACCGGCGAAGCGTCTTGAAAAAAAAGCTCAGCCTAAATCAATTGATAGACTAAAGCAGATATTCGAACAGGCAGTACCGTTGCAGCAAGGTCACTATCGTTTGCAGGCAATCAGAGATGATGATGTAGAATTAGACGGAACAATTCTCTACACACGCACAGATGAAAATGGAGATCTACCCAATGGCCTTACAGTTCAGCACTTCACTTCTGCCTATGCCGCATACAGAAAAACATTGCATGAAGGAGGTTCTTACAATGAAGAAATTCCAAACTTGGCCTTACTCCGAGAGAGGATTATCACTCTAAACCGAAAGGTAGATCGTGAGTGGAAATCAGATACGCCTCAAACGCAAAAAGATGATCTACGCGAAAGAGCTAACGTACTTCTTACGGAGTACACAGTGGTTCTTACACATTGTACTGCCCAGTACAAAGAACTTGCATGTACCTTACTAGATGAAGCTTCTAGCTTTGAGGATAAATCTGGAAAGGTAAACCCAAGTGCTGCGCTTAGTAAGATGGTTGCTGCAGTTTCTCGATTAGAAGATCGTAGGAGAGAAGTAATTGGCAAAGGTGGTTACAACAATCAAGATCAAACTGTATTGCGCGATGCAATTGAAGGCCAGGAGTCTATACTCCGTGATGCTCGTAGTGGCCTGCGAGATAAAGCAAAAATACTCGATAGCAAATTGCAGTTGTTTGGTGAAGCGGAATTAACAGAACCTCAAGTAGATGCGCAGGTTGCAGGAGTGCTGAGTACGCTTGGCGTTCACCGGGATGATTTGGCTAGAGTAACTCTCAAGCCTCTCTCTGTGTATAGTTGTAAGCTCTCAGAAAAACTCTCTGCACTTGGAACAGCACTTATTCAGAGAGATAAAGCTGCAGCACTTGATGCTGCTGTGAGCATGCATGTTATTGGGAAGTTCCAGGGTGTTCGGTCTTGCTTTGAGCGTATCAAAGAGCATATGGCAGACGACAGAGCTATTCCTCTTGCACGCGTACGTGAATTTGTTACACAGATGAAGTCGCATGTTGATAACCATCAAATACTCCCAGATCACACAGTTGCCGGATACTCAGATGTGTTTACATCCGTTTGCGATAGGCTCCACGGTATCGAAGAGCGACTCACACA
The DNA here is from genome assembly GCA_002436205.1 of Candidatus Peribacter sp. UBA6535. Classification (GTDB taxonomy): domain Bacteria; phylum Patescibacteriota; class Gracilibacteria; order Peribacterales; family Peribacteraceae; genus UBA2170. The sequence goes on along the minus strand of DJKT01000005.1, from coordinate 2,312 downwards.
ACTTTCAGACGCTACGGAAGCCACTCCAAGCTCCAAGCTGTATAGAGATCTCAAGTCATATTTGGAAGAGTGTGATCTTGAGGGAATGGTGAAGGCGTTGCCGTAGTACTATCCTTTTGGAGTCGCCCTCTTTCTCTCTACTTCATCGAGGATCTTTTTGCGTAATCTGATACTCGTTGGCGTTACTTCTACAAGCTCATCATCTGCTATGTATTCGAGTGCTTGCTCGAGCGTCATTGGCTGTACGGGAGTTAAGTTCATGGCTTCATCTGTTCCTGATGCGCGAACGTTTGTTAGCTTTTTATTCTTGGTGGGGTTCACCGTCATATCATCATACGAAAACTCTTTTTCTGGTTGAGTAACTGCCGGCTGACGCTGATTTGCAGCTTCT
>DJKT01000005.1:0-1594 GCA_002436205.1 Candidatus Peribacter sp. UBA6535 | reverse complement strand
TACCTGGGATTATCTGTAGGTTGGACGCAATTTGAAGAAGAATTTGGCATAAAAGAAGGAAAAATTAAGATAAGAGGATTGTGCGAACATTATGCCCGATTATTGGAAAACAAGCCTATAGGTTTTCAAGAAGGCATTATTGATCTAGACGCAGAAAACAATCTCTGAAAAGGATATGAAAGAGGAGCTATTCTATCAAAAAAATACTCCATTTCAGAACTTACTGATGAAATACTTATTGAGGATTTAAAAGTTTTACTCAATTCCTATGAAGAGTTAAAACAAATTGTTGGTAATAGTATTTTAAATTTGGAAATTGATTTCTCAGAATACGATCAAAAAGCCAAAGAATTTAAAAAAAGAAATTGCGGCAGCCTCGTTGAGAGAAGATACAGATGAATCACTTGAAGAATTAATTGAAAAAGCAAACGAAGCGACACCAGAAGTGAGAACGAAGCTAAAAAAAGAAATCGTACGCAATAAGAAATTCGCAGATTTTATTAAAAGAAGAGCAAATTTTGTTTGCGAAATTTGTAAACAATCACCATTTATTCAAAAAAACGGAAAACCGTATGCTGAGGCTGACCATATAACGCCATTAGGTGGAGATACAAATGGATTAGATAGCCCAAAGAACATGCGTTGTCTTTGTGCGCAATGTCACGCAATAGTGACTCATGGTGCAGAAGAAGAGATTAGAAAATTAATAGAAAGTAACACTTAATGTGTTTTGGGCTCCGGGCATTCACCCCTTAATCCCCTCTGCCCTTCGTCTAAGGAGAGAAACAAAACGGATTTTTAAGAGCAGGCCGCCTTTGGCGGATAAGGAAAAGTACGTATTTCATATAACACGGCTTATGTGGCTCTTCGGCGGCACTTTCTGAGATTTCTACAATATTGATTGTGCCACCTCCTCGACCCAAATTTTTCGGCGCTGAGCCCCGTTGGGGCAAATTATAGCACCTCAAACTTCACATAAGCCGAAACGTTATAGGAAATACGTACTTTTCCTTTTCGGCTAACGCCTCACTGCTCTTAAAAATCCGGTTTTGTTTCTTTTTTTGATTAGGGGAAATATGGAGTTCGCCCCGCTGTGGCGGGGCTCAGCTTTTTGATAAGGGGAATGTATGTATATGTTGTTATCAACCACTTGACTCTTCACACTAGCACTCTATAATGCCGAGTGCTAAAAGTTCATGCTCAATTATGCCTCACGCACTTCTCCAAACTCAAACACCCCAAGTTAAAACAGAAATCGAAAAGTTATTCGAGGCCTTCTACAAAAAATTTCTTCTAACCAAAAAACAAAGAGAGGATGCTGAGACAAAATACAACGGTGTCTGCTCAACATTGCATAATCATTATTACCCGAATACTACTTATAACGGTTCTACGAAGCTTCTAATTGGCTCTGTAGGAAAGAGTACCCACATTAGACCTCCAAAAGACGTGGATGTTTTATTTTATATGCCCCCAGAGAAAGTTGCTCAATATGACCAGTCAACATCGAATGGGCAATCACAACTACTACAAGATATTCGCAAAATACTCAAAGATAAATACACGACTACAGAGATTGCTGTAAACGCAGCAC
>DJKT01000007.1 GCA_002436205.1 Candidatus Peribacter sp. UBA6535 | reverse complement strand
ACTTTATCAATCAGTCCGTACTCAAGAGCTGCTGCTGCAGTCATAAAGTTATCACGTTCTGTATCTTGCTCTACCTTTTCCATTGGCTGACCGGAGTGCTCTGCAATCATCTCATTAAGAAGTTTTTTGGTTTGTACAATGTGGTCTGCGTGAATTGCGATATCTGTTGCCTGACCCTGAGCTCCTCCAAGTGGTTGGTGAATCATAATCTCTGAGTGTGGGAGTGCATAGCGTTTTCCTTTGGCACCTCCCAGCAAGATGAGTGCTCCACCAGAAGCTGCCATTCCCAAACAAACTGTTGAAACATCAGGCTTAATAAGTTGCATAGTATCGTACATAGCAAGTGTAGAACTTACCTGACCTCCAGGTGAGTTGACGTAGAGTGTGATGTCTTTTTCTGCGTTTTCTTTCTCCAAAAACAGGAGCTGCGCAATGATAGAATTCGCAATGGTGTCCTCGATTCCTTGGCCTAGGAACACGATGCGCTCTTCGAGTAGGCGAGAATAGATGTCGTAGGTACGCTCTCCGAATTGCGTTTTTTCGATCACACTAGGAATGAGTGTGTTCAGTGGTATTGCAGGATCCATAAGTGGTTGATTGGGATTGAATTTCGTATATATCATACCGTATTTTCGGCGCCTTCGGCAGTGTGCATAGATCGTAGAATATGGTGATGTAATCATGCAAATTAGGTTTTACATTTGGGTATCTCTCTTAAGTAAGCCATAATCACTGTGATGACACCTGACAAGCAACCTTGGCAACGGCTCGTAAAAGATCACCTTAAAAAATCAACCAAGCCGCTCATTGTCATTCTCGGACCGACAGCTTCGGGAAAGACGGGGTTTGCCATAGAACTTGCCAAAACTATTGGTCATACAGAGGTAGTTAATGCCGACTCCAGACAGCTCTTTCGGGGTATGAATATTGGGACCGCGAAAGTGAGGCACGATGAAATGGAGGGAGTGGTTCATCATTTAATAGATGTACTGGAGCCAAATGAAAGAGCGACTTCTGCGTGGTTTAAAGAGGCTGCCGAGGAGAAAATCGATCAAATACTCTCCGAAGACAAAGTTCCTCTGCTGGTCGGAGGGTCAATGCTCTACATCGCCTCTGTTACCGATGGATTAAGTTTTGATGAAAATGTTCGAAGTGAACTTCGGTCTCCGCAGGCAGAGTGTAAATATGATCTTTTAGTTCTTGGCCTTGGTAAGGAAAGAAGCGAAGTTGTTGTAAAAATTAACAACAGGACGCAAGGCTTGTTTGCTACGGGGTGGATCGACGAAGTACAGTCACTTTTGGAGAAGGGTTTTACAAAGGAAGACCCTGGAATGAAGGCGTGTGGATACAGAGAAATTATCGATCATCTAGAAAGCGGATCAGACCTCGAAGAGCTCAAAAAATCCATTGCTGCAAGAACGCGTCAGTATGCAAGAAGGCAGATGACGTGGTGGAAAGGGGACACCAGAATCCACTGGCTTTAGGCTAGCTCTGTATAGCTATCTGGCCTGCGCATTCCAGGATCATTCTCGTCAGTTGTAATACTCGTAGCGAGCTTTGCAAGACGTCTTCGCTGGGAGTCGACAAGTGCTTCTTTGTATTCAGGCTTACTTTGCATATCAACAAGTGTTTCGTCGTGGTCCATAGCAGAAGACCGCGCTACAGAAATTTCTTCCACCGTAGCATCACCTTTTTTGAGAGTTCTCTCTGCTTTTTTCATGTCAGTTAGAGCGTCTGTCATATCAATGTACTTCTTGAGTGCTTCACGCTTTTCGGCAGCTTTCTTAAGTTGTTCTTGCTTTGGTCCTTCCATGCCTTTGGGGATTTCTGGGTTTCTCATAGTTTGTGTGGTTAGAATTTGAATACGTCGTGGTGCTCCTCTATCTGTTGTTTGCTTTGCCAAAGGTGCTCTACCATAGTTTGCAGCTGCGGAGACTCTGCAGGTGTCTCGGCGGAATGCAGAAAGTCTGCAATGAGTCGCAGTTGATTGGCAATGTTTAAAAGTGCAAGATCAGTCTTTTCTTGCCACTCTTCATCGAGTGCATCGTAAATCTCTTTATTGAGAAGTGATTTAGGTTCATGGGGATCAATCTCACCTGCCTCGAGCATCTTCTTGAGCGTCTTTAAAAAGTCGCGGTGTTCTGTGCCGATACTTCCGGCTATTGGGGCACCAACCTTCTTCTGATCTTCGCGTGTCAGGTCTGCAGCCGTTGCTACTTGGTCGTAGAAATCTGCCATGATTTACCTTTAGTATAGCAGATTTAGACATATCTATATATATGAAAAAAACCACACCAAGATTGCAGAAAAGAGAATTATATTGTATAATACTTACTGCATACACACATGAATTCACTTGTCGCTTCCGTTAGGGCTTTTGCGCATCAGCATGATGATTTGCCTGCGTTCCATGCAGCATTTCTCATTCTTGCCTTTATTACAGCAGGACTGTTTAACCTCGGTGCCTTTGGACTGTTGATCGTAGCGCATATGTCTCTCGATATTGTGAAATATCGTGAGCGTCATCAGTACAGTTGGAAGGATACTTTCGATGGTGTCGTTCGCGAAAGCCTTGTCGATGTAACACTGCTTTCTGTTGGTTTGGTGTTCTCTGTGTATCTTCATCATGGTGTGGGTGTGGCCAGTGTCGCAGGTCTCATGCGTGCAGAACTCAGTGTTCTTCGTATGCTTGCTCTTTTAGTTCCTAAACTCAAAATACTCCATCACTTCCTTAAGGTCGTTGCGCATTTGCATCACTACCTTGAGCAAGTGCATCCAAGACACAGAAAAGGGTGGTCAGGTCTCGATCACCTGTGTTTCTATTTCCTTGGACTCTCTGTGTTCCTCTTGATATTTGCAGCCCCGCTTATGCATGTGGAGTGGAGTCTTGTTGGGGAAATTCTTGCAGAAGAATTGATTCCTTGGAGACTGTAGTTGCTCTATTATTTGCTAAATGCACGAGTCAGGAGCACCAGCAGAGGATAAGGTACTACGTTTGTATAGATATTACTCGAATCGCAGTGATCCTGATAGTTGTGCGTGGAGTGCGAGTCATAGTTTTCCTAATTTAGGTCAAGCGGGGATAGGAAATGTCGATAGAATTTTAGATACAATTGTTGCTGCCCATCGCAGCGGATACAGAATCGAATTCTCTGATACCCCAACTCAACTCAGCAATGAAGCTCGTACAAAAATTGAACGTGCATTGCTTAGCTCTGAGGAGCCCCCTCCGGAAACAGATCCTCCTCCAGAGCTTTAGCTTCGGCGTACCAGATGTCACCGTCTTTGGAATGCTTTCCTTCGGAATACCGCTCGCGAAAATCTTCGAAGCGTTCTTCCAGCGTTACGACTTCATCGAGCTTTACACGCTTGTCTGCATAGAATAGAAGTTTTTGTTCGATAGCTGGTCGGTCCGGCGTGGGGAGCATGAGCCCATGGACGCGTACAATTTCTGCAAGATGGGGGTAACCGCGTTCTATAAGAAGCTCGGCACAGGCTGCCTCATGTCCGATATCTTCGAAGCGGTCTTTCCACTGTGTCCAAGCCTTGGGAGTGTGCTCTTCATCCTTGCCGTGCCCTCCTCCAGGGACGAAGTCGATAAATCGCAGAAGGTCATGTACTTGTGCCGCTGCCTTAAGGGCATTCGGACGGAGGATTACTCCACGATGTAAAAGTTGATCTCCCAACTCTCCGGCAAATGTAGTTACTGCGTCACAGTGTCTACAGATACGTTCGGGTAGGACTACTTCTTCTCTCCACTTCAGGATTTCTGATTCTGCGGGGAGCGTGATATCGTCAAATTGTACTGTGAGGTTTCGGCCGCCTCGGTCGTCTTCCAGCGTCACCAAAATATCCGGTTTTGCATTCGATCGATCGATCCATTCGATGCAGCGAATGCCCTTGTGGTCATCTGATCCATGAAGGAATTCATCGGTCTTTTCCTCGTCCAATCTATAGAGATCCAGGTGGAGAATTCCATCGAGATTTCCCTGATACCGTTGTTCTAAAGCATAGGTAGGGCTGGTGACAGTGTCCAAAACACCGAGACCTTCTAAAAACCCCTGAAGGAACGTTGTTTTGCCTGCTCCTAGCTCTCCGATGAATCCTATAGTGATATTTCTACGGTAGATCGTAGAGGCTAGCGATACCCCCGCAGAATGCGTAGAAACCGCTTCTGGAAGCCAAATTGTGCAGATGTCAGGCATTGTCAAAAAGTCTAAAAAGTGTTAAAATATACATGAATACAAATACCAATGAAAGGGCTTAATAATCATAAAAGAGTTGGGTTTAATCATAACTCCTTGCATACAAGGAAGGACCCGCATCCCATATTTTATCTCAAGCAGAGAGCATCGTTTTGGGTAGCATCGTTGTCGCTGTTTACGTTCTTGATTGGAAATATGATGGGGCAGCATGGGTGGTATGGGTTCTGGGCTTCGGTACTAGGTCAGGAAGATCTTAGCGCCATTGCGTATGTGGGAACAGTTTCGCCGTTTGAACATGTCGTGGATTACGGTTGTTGGGCAGAGTATGGAGGAGATTACAAGGTGCACACATTTAGGCAGTCACCAGAAATCTGTCGTCGGACTATGCCACAGTACACGACGAGTTCAAGTCGTGATGCTATTTTCTCTATGCAGTATATGAGTAGCTATGCACAGACGACGGAAGGTACTGGTAACCATCCCGGTGTAGATATTCGTGTACCAACAGGAACACCAATTCGTGCGGTGATGACAGGTAAGGTTCAAAAGATAGGAAACCAGTCTCGTGGATTTGGTAAGTACGTTGTTCTCGTGCATCCCAACGTTCCTGATCCAGATAGTCCAAATGGTTCTACGACAACGCTCTACAGTAATTACGCACACGTAAGTTCTTTCTACGTCGAAGAGGGAGATATTGTTCATAAGGGAGATATCATCGCACTCTCCGGAAATACCGGACAGAGCACTGGGCCACATCTCGATTTCTCTGTCGTTCGTGAGGATGTTCCGTTCCTGCCGTTTTATCCAAGTAACCAAAACGAGGGGTATGAGTACTCGGTAAATCCAATGCTCTATGTGCAGAGTGACTACGAACCAGCAATAGACAAGTCTACCGTTGTTGCACGCAGTGAGCGTCGCAGCAGACGGGCAGATCAACCACAGGATGTTGTAGCACCACGTCGCGTTGCAACTTCTTTCCGTGATCGTGCTCATTCAGTGGTTGCAGTACCAGATCCCACTCCGGCACAAAGTCAAAGAACGATTATTGCCAGACTCCAGAGCAGACGTGAATCACGCATACGCCAGAGACTCGCACAGAGAAATAGTCGTCAGACTGTAGCACTGAGAACAGGTCTTACGCAGGCGGCATCAGACCCTGTCGTTGTAACTGCACGCAGAGAAGTTGCTGCGGAACAGACTGTTGTTACCAACCAGACAGGGAAAGTTTCTACAGTAGAAATCTCGCATGATGGATATTTCTCCGGTCGTGGTTGGGAAAAGGTAACGATTCGCTTACTTGATAGTGATGGCAACACTGTTATCAATCCAAATCTTGATACGGATCTTGTTCTTCGGGCAGAGTTTGGCACTGCGGAGTTTCGTCCGAGTATGATTTCTTCGTTGGACTTTGTAGAAGGAGAGGTGACGGTAAATATGCTGCCTCGAGGTCGCAGAACTGTTGTCGTTAAGGTTATGCCGTTTAATGTGGTGTCGAGACCGATGCAGTTTGATCGGTAGAGGCTTGTCTACTGTAGCGCGATAAATAGAGCATCAATAAGAATAGGATTGCTGCTGCAATCATCTTCTCTCCAGTTGAAAGAAAGAGGGCGGTGATTCCAAATAGTGTCCCTAGTCCTGCAGTGAGCAGGATCACCTTTCTCTCACTCCAGCCTTTATTCATCAGGCGATGGTGCAGGTGTTCGTCGGTTGCGTTTCCACGCATAGGGTTTGCGCCCTTAGAGAGCCTTCGGATTACAACAAGAAAAACATCAATAAGCGGTACGCCGAGGACGAGGAATGCCGTGGCGACTTTGCCTCCTGCATACAGTGTGAGCACTCCAAGCATCAATCCAAAAAACATTGCCCCGGTATCTCCCATCAGCACTTTGTTCGGAGGGAAATCAAACAGCAGACCAGCAGCACAAATACCTGCAAGCACGAATGCAATCATGGAGAGTTCTGGTTGGTTTACTCTTGTACTGAGTGCAAGTGCGCCGATTACCAAGTATCCAATTGTACTTATAGTACTTACTTGTCCGGGGATACCGTCAAACCAGTTGAGCGCATTCATGCATAGTACTAGCCAGAAGATGGTGAAGATGCCGCTCCACAAGGGGAGTGGTCCGAAGAGTGTTGTAGGGATATCCAGTGTGTCGAGCTTGATGAGGCCGTCGGCAATCATTGGGTTTGTGAGCGTGTAGATGCGACTACCCGTTGCAAAGATGAGAAAGGCAACAATAACTTGTATCACCAGTCGCAGTTTTGGATCAATACCTTTGCGATCATCTATAAAACTAACGAGCGCTAGAAGAAAGATTCCAGTGATAATTCCTGCGGTTTGTACTGTCCACGGAGAAAGGAAAGCAAAGAAGGCGAGGAAAACGAGGACGGAGAGGATCCCCGTAGGGTACGGAAGTTTCCGCCTCATAAGTCCGTATTTCTCCGGGTTATCAAGTAGCTTAAGTTTTACAAAGTCCTTCAGGGCTATCCAGTGAAGGAGGACGCAGAGAACAAAGGCAATTGCCGGGATTATTACAAGCTTCATCGCTAGAATGATAGCATGACGAAGCCCAGAACCAATCCCGAGCGAGAGCTGTTTGGCATCATTGGATCTCTCGAGAATACATCAGGAGAGAAGCGCTGGTGGAATAGCCGATTTACAGAGGAGGGACTCGATGCCTTTATGGACAATTATCCAACGAAAGAGAGTGAACTCCCCGAGCGTCTTAGTGAGATGTTTCACTTTGATAGACGCGGTTACATAGTTGGAAAAGCCCTACAGGAAGCTATTATTCCGCTATTAGATCATATTGATGATACGGCGGCAGGGGAGGGGAGAGTTGATTTTGTGGCTAATACTGGCGGAATAATGACTGGGTACGCTCTTGAGGATAGAGAAAAAATGTGGGGTCTTTGCTTGTAGTAGAGGAGGGGAGTCGTACTATTAGAAGTATGACCAGCGTAGTTTGGGGTACAGCACTTGCCCATTATGACCCCGAGCCTGCCGTAGCGTAGGCAAAACTGCGCGTACGTCTGCCGCATGACCACGCTTGACAATCTCTCGGTAATCAGCAAGTCAAGCACCTACAGAAACCACTTCTGCCTAGGGTCGGTCATGCGGCTCTTTTTGCGTGTAAAGTTTTCCACACTTGCGCTTGAACACTAAATCACCACAATAAGGTCATGCAATTACCTACACTCAATCAGGCAGACTTGAAGGGGAAGAAGGTTCTTCTCCGGGCGGGGTTTGACGTACCCATAGAAGATGGGCAGGTGCATGATACAACACGTATTGATGCAATCATGCCAACGATGAAGCACATACTCGACTCGGGTGCCTCCCTCATTATCATGGCGCATCAGGGCAGACCAAAAGGAGAGCCGAACCCTGAGTTCAGTCAAAAGCCGCTGGTTGTGGTACTCGAAAAACTTCTCGGAGTACCTGTAAAATTTGCAGAAAAATGTGACGGTGATGACGCGAAGCAAATTGCACAATCATTACAACCCGGTGAAGTGCTACTCCTAGAAAACCTTCGTTTCGAAAAAGGGGAGAAGAGTAAAGATCAATCGCAGAGAGATTTGCTCGGCCAGTCCCTCGCGGCACTTGCAGATGTGTATGTCAACGATGCATTTACTAACTGCCACCGTGACCATGCGTCAATGACGAGTGTTCCAAAGTTTATGGTTGAAAAATATATGGGTCTCAATGTACAAAAAGAAGTTGAAGGTCTTTCCAAGGTCAATCAAGATCCTGCTCAACCGGTAACACTCATTATTTCAGGTTTAAAGATGGAGACGAAGATTCCGGTGATACAGCAGTTCCTCGATCGAGGAGACAATATCCTTGTCGGAGGTGGAGTGGCCAATACACTACTAAAGGCCCGTGGATTTGATCTCGCAAAAAGCAGATACGATGAAGACTTTCTAGAACTTGCCCAAGAGCTAATGCTCGAAAGTGAGCAAGAAGACAAAGCCAAGATTTCCGTCCCTTGTGATGGCATCGTAGCAACGCGGTCTACGGATGATGCTGAGAAACTCGATGTACCACTCGAGGATATCGAAGGAGATATGGCGATGTATGACATCGGCACAGTAACTCTGGGGCACTACATTGATGTTATCAAGCAATCAAAAACGATTGTGTGGAATGGCCCGATGGGTATGTATGAAGTTGAAGGATTCTCCAATGGAACCAAGAACATTGCCGAGGCTGTAAAAGAAGCAACAGCTGCGGGGGCAGTGTCTATTGTTGGTGGAGGAGACACACTTGATTTTCATGAGCGCTATGGGTATTCCCTCGATGCCTATACATTCGTCAGTACAGCAGGTGGAGCGATGTTAGACTTTATTTCTGGCAAGGAGTTGCCGGCGCTTGAGGCACTTTGTGCCTAGGTTGCCGGTCGGCGGTTCTCGGTTGTCAGGGACCGATAACTGACAACTAACAACTGACAACTTGATCATTAGTGCGTAACATCTACCCAATGCCTTCTCATTCCAATATCACCGTTCTCTTTCCAGACCAAGGTGAATCGCTTGTGTCATTTGAACGTCGAATTTCTAAGACAAAGGGAGAGCTGTTGATTATCTTCTCGGAGCTCGAGATTTTGCTAACGAAAGAGAAAGAACCGAGAAAGCGCATGATGAGTGTAGCAAAGAAGTTTGCAACAAGGTTACGCATAGCAACGCGTAATCCGGTACTTGTACGGGCTGCACGGTCGAAGGGGATCCGTGTTATAGAATCGGTTTCGGATCTTAAGAAATTCTTAAAAGATAGCAATCAACTTGATGATGCACTTCGTGAGTTTCAACCACATATCTGGCGACAACAACTACGGTCGAGACTCCAGTCGATGGGACTGTTGTCCCTGCCGAAGCTTCGTATATGGTCTCTTATTGGAGTGAGTGGCTTTTTGTTTCTCTTTATTGTTCTCCGCTTGCTTCCTTCGGCTACGGTGCAAGTATGGCCACGAGAAGAAAACATTTCTCAGACGGCCAATATCTTTTTGGCGCAGTCCGGTGCCATAGTAGATCTTCCGAAGCGTGTACGTGTAATGGATCTTATCCCTATTACTGTTCGCGTTGATAGGACGATTACGTTTGATCAAATCAGCAGGCAGTTTATAGGTGAAAATGCGACGACGGTAATGCGTGTCGTGAACAATTCTGATGAGCCCTATTGGCTTAAAACAGGTACGCGTGTTCGCAACCAAGCAGGTATGACCTTTCGCCTTCGTGACTCTATCAAGATAGAGCCTATAGATGAGGTACTCGTTTCTGCAGAAGCTGAGCCGGAAGATATTTACGGTGAGATAGTCGGAGAGCGTGGGAATGTGCCGGCAGAGCTTAAGTGGTATTTGCCTGGGCTCGATAAAAATGAACAACAGCTTGTGTATGCCGTCAATACAGAAGAAGCCACCGGTGGGCGCAGTGAATACAATACCGTGCTTTCGAAAGATGATATTGTGATTGCCAAGGCGCAGCTAGAGAGCGAACTTCTTGCAGAAGCAAAGCGACTGGTAAATGAAAGACGTGATCTTATGAATGCAGATAGTGAACTGACATTCATCGAGCTTTTGCATTACGATGAGTTGACGAAGACAGAGTACGTTGACTTTGTAGAACCCACGCAATTTATGGGAATGCCGGTAAAGAGTGTACCGGTAGAAGGAAGTGTCCTCTATACCATGTATGCCTATGACACACAGGAGGTACTTGCTATGTTGAGTAAAGAGCTGAAAGGCCATGTTGGTGAAGGAAAAAGACTCCTCGAAGGAACGTTGGATCTTACACGGCTTATTGCCCATGTTATCGATTACGAAGATGACTTCTCTTGGATCAAAATTACTGTGGATCTCACAGGAACGCAGCAGCATATTCTCGATTTACTTTCTCCAACGGGTGCAGTCTTTGCAAAAAAGGTTCGTGAGGACATCGTGGGGCTCCACAAGGCCGATGCAGAGAGGATCGTCAATAACTATCCAGAGGTAAAGAAGGCGGAGGTTTCTGTTTGGCCATTTTGGAATAGATACCTCCCATCTATTGCCTCGAGTATTGTTATTGAGCCGGTGATGGAGTAGCTTCATACCCGAAAACTCCTCCAAGAGCTTACATCGCAAATATGCCCATAGATGTCAAATTCTTTATCTATGAGCCAATTTGAAGGAAGTGTGCCATCTAGATAGAACAAAAAATGTGTTCAATCGTTCACCTCTAAGAGGAGGGTAGGGGGGGGTGTGAGAAAATGAAGCAATGCTGAAATGAAGCAATGCTGAAGAGAGGTAGTGTCGAGAGAAGTAGTCATATTAGTGTTCTGTATTTAGGGGGATAGTAAGAAAACTTTGCATCAATTTTGCGGATCATTACAAAATTTGTTCATGGTTTAACAAACTGCTCATTGCTTTACAATGTCAATTGAAGTTCAAGATAAAATGCATTATCCTGAATAGGATAAATTGTGGAAAACTACTCCCCTGGCTTATGGAAGAGGAAAACTTATTATCACAGGCAGCAGAGCGCTATTTAGTATTTCTAAAGGCAGAATTGAATAAGTCTCCTCTTACCATTAAAACTTACGCAGAATCCCTCAGATTATTTCAGAAACTTACTAGTACCCCCGATCCCCTATTGATCAATAAGCAGGTGATTCGCACCTATAAGTCAGCACTACACACATACAGAACCAAGAGCGATGCTGAAATAACCATTCGTACAAAAAATCATCACCTTACAATTTTGCGTGCATTCCTTAGGTATTTACTATCTGAGGAGGAGATTGATGTTTATCCCCCCGATAGGATCACACGTTTTAAGGAGGAGCAGAGGCAGGTTAAAGTTCTCTTTAAAGAAGATTTGGAGAATTTGCTGCGAGCACCGGATGAAAGCACTAAAATCGGTAAGCGTGATATTGCCATTTTGCGACTTTTCTTTTCCACCGGTTTGCGATTATCTGAATTGAGAACTTTAAATCGGTCAGCATTGAATTTCAAGACAAGAGAAATCTCTGTACGCGGAAAGCGTGGTAAGGTTCGACTGGTATTTCTTTCTGATTCGGCAATTATTGCGATAAAGAATTATATGGATGTGCGATTGGATAACTTGGATCCTCTCTTCCTTAATAATCATGACAAAGCAAACACCGCATTGCCACCAGGAGATGAGTTTCGTTTTTCTGATAACGGTATTTATCGAATGGTAAAAAAATATGCGTTGAAAGCTGGAATTATGAATAACCCCTCTCCCCATACACTGCGTCACAGTTTTGCAACTGATCTTCTGCGTAATGGAGCGGATCTGAGGTCTATTCAAGAGCTATTAGGACACAAGGATCTTTCGACAACACAAGTGTATACGCATGTCACGAACCCCAGGCTTAAAGAGGTTCACGAGCAATTCCACAATACAGAATAATGAGTGAAAAATCACATAAAGGCATGATTGGCGTCTATCAAATTCGCAATACAGTGACTGGTGATATTTATATTGGTGCTAGTCTTTCTTTTGGCAATCGCTTCAAGCAAGACTTCTCTTTACTGGTTCAGGGCAAGCATCCGCATACAGAATTACAAAGTCATTGGTCACAATATGACCCGACAGTATTTGAATTTTCAATACTCGAATCCTTGTCCCATAAGAGCATGTTGCAATCTGCATACACTAAGTGGTTAGCAAAAACAGATGCATATGCCCTTACACCTATGGTGCCTCTCCCCTATTCTCTTTCTGGTCATGTCAGCATTAGTAGAGATTTAAAGAATGAAATTCGCATGCTGGATTTAGGGACTTTTGATGCGTCAGTGCGTGAACTTATTGATTCGTATGCTAGTTCCTTAAATACTCAGGATGAGTAATCTTTCATCTATTCCAGGCATTTATCAAATCACTAATGTACATACTCATGAGTGTTATATCGGCTCATCAAAAAATGTACATAGAAGATTGTATGATCATATGGTGGATTTGGCTCGCTTTTGTCATATTAACAAACTATTGCAGTCATCATGGGATGAGTATGGCCCAGGTGCTTTTTGCTTTTCTATCTTAGAGGTTACTTCTATTCAGTTGTTAGCAGAAAGAGAACTATTCTGGATTAAGAAGATGCGAGCAGTTGAAGATGGTTTTAATATTAAGTCCGATATGGAAAAGCGAAGGACTCTGATGAAGATTGATTTCCATACAAAAGAAATGCTTGAAGACTTAGATATGGGGTCTATGAACACCACACTTGAGACTTTATTAAAACTCTATAATCGGAATCAGCTCAAGGAGGTCCATAAGAAGCATCATGGGAAGTAAATAATGACATGCCTGCGATTCTGTTGTAAAATATTACAACAGTGATTACACTTGGCTTGCTCCTAACTTCCTCTCATGAGAACTCCCCTCCTCTGCCTTAGCCTCCTACTTGTTGCATGCAGTGCATCTATTCCGGATGGATGGGAAACGTATGAGAATACAGATGTAGGGATTTCTGTGTCGTATCCGACAGATGCAGACTTTGATATTTCAGTTAAACCTATTGAGGGGCTTGCAGATACTATGGGATATGATGAGCAGACCGCGAGAATCAATCGTCTTGCACTCAGTAAGAAATCCTTCGGTGGTGGAGTCGACTTCGCACTCCCCTCCTCTCAAGTTGTTCGGCCGATAGGGTCTGGGTTTGCACAGGATTTTGCAGTTCTTGGTCGGTTTGAAGCTTGTGATATTGCATTCGACCGCATCCTCTACTTTTTTCATAACGAACATCAAATTGTCCTCACGCTTCGGGGCCAAAGGGATACGATAAAGAAAGAATCTTCAGAATATCTGAAAACGTTTGAGACTGATTGTGGGGATGACCTCATGTGGCATCACGATAAACAGCCTCTTTTCTACTCTGCTTTGCAGCTTGGGCGAGGGGGTGACGCAGCACAGAGGTGGTTTGATGATTTTGAGGATATTGTGGAGACAGTGCGCTTAAATTAGCGGAAAGGTAGAGTTGCCTGCACTGAGTTTGTCGAAGTGTTGTTATTTCTTCAGCATCCTCCAGTCGTAATAACCCTGTTGTGATCTGGGATGTCTTGTCGGTGCAGTTCTCATTGATGAGCATTGCAAAGCACAATATGCCTTATTTCTGCATTGTCAATATCAGATTCTCATTTAGGATTCGCCCTCTTTCGCTCTACCTCAGTGAGCAGTTTTTTACGCAGTCTGATGCTCTTTGGGGTCACTTCCACGAGCTCATCATCACTGATGTATTCCAGTGCCTGCTCGAGTGACATTTCCTGTACGGGGACCAGCGTCATCGCTTCGTCACTTCCGGAGGCTCGAACGTTTGTGAGCTTTTTGTTCTTTGTAGGATTCACCATCATGTCTTCTGACTTGTTACTTTCTCCGATAATCATTCCTTCGTAGACAGGAGTCTGTGCTCCGACAAAAAGTGTCCCCCGGTCTTGCAAATTCCAGAGAGAAAACGCCATGGTTTCTCCGGGGGTCATAGAGATCATACTACCGCGGCTGCGTCCGGGGATCTCCCCTTTCTCTTTTTCGAATTTGAGAAATGAATGGTTGAGTATCCCCTCCCCTTTGGTCTCGATGATAAAATCACCACGAAATCCAAGGAGGCCTCGGGTTGGAACCAAAAATTCTATGCGACATTGGTCGTCTTCGGTTTTCATATCCTGCATTTCCCCTTTGCGTTGAGACAGCAGATTGATGATTGTTCCGGAAAATTCTTCGGGTACATCTATAATCACGTGTTCGACAGGTTCACATACTACTCCATCAATTTCCTGAAAGATCACCTCGGGACGCGAGACTTGTAACTCAAAACCTTCGCGGCGCATAGATTCAATCAGTACAGAAAGGTGCAGCTCTCCCCTCCCCGATACGCGGAAGCTGTCTGTTCCTTCTATTGCCTCTACATGAAGGCCGACGTTTGTTTCCTTTTCTCGCTCCAGTCTTGCGCGAATCTGCCTAGTAGTAAGTTGTGACCCTTCTTTACCAGCAAATGGAGAGTTGTTGACGAGGAATGACATACTGATTGTCGGCGGATCGATAGAAATTGCTGGCAGCGGTTCGGTTACTTGCTTTGCAGCGACTGTTTCTCCTACATAGATATCATCGATGCCTGCAACAGTGACAATCTCACCGGCACTTGCCTCACTTACTTCTTTTTTATTGAGCCCTTCGGCAATAAAGATCTTCGTGATTTTTCCGTTACGTTCAGACCCGTCAGGTTTGAGTACAGATACTTGCTGGCCGACCTTCATGGTTCCCTCGTAAATGCGACCGATGCCCATGCGTCCAACGTAGTCATCGTACGCAAGGCTACTCGGTTGCATTCGCAGTGGTGCCTCAGTATCACTTTTGGCAATTGGAACATGTTTCATGATCAAATCAAAAAGTGGTGTAAGGTCTTTCCCTTTTTCTTCGAGTGTCTCCTGTGCTATTCCTTCACGAGCGATAGCAAAAACATGGGGGAAATCGAGTTGTTCATTTGAGGCTCCTAATGTTGCAAACAAATCAAATACCATGTCGATAACGTTCATAGCCCGCTGCGCAGGTTTATCAATCTTGTTGATGACGACAATGGGTTTTAGCCCTAACTCTAGAGACTTCTTAAGGACAAACTTTGTCTGTGGCATAGGGCCTTCTTGTGCATCTACCAGTAGAAGTACGCAGTCGACCATCCGTAAAATTCGCTCTACCTCACTTCCGAAATCTGCGTGCCCAGGGGTATCGACAATATTAATCTTGCAGTCTTTGTAATGAATGGCAGTATTTTTTGCGTAGATCGTAATACCCCGCTCTCGCTCTTGGTCGTCACTATCCATCGCAAGTTCCTGTACTTCCTCATGTTCGGTGTAGGCTCCTCCTTGTTCGAGGAGGGCATCGACCAATGTGGTCTTTCCATGGTCTACATGGGCAATGATAGCGATATTTCGGATATCCATAAAGTTTCCGCAAGAGAGTACAGGAAATAGCTAAAAAGACCATAAAATCACCCACTAACAGGAGCGGTATACCTGTTCGTAGTATACTATCCCACTATGAAAAAACTCCTCTTCCTATCAGCCCTTCTAGTAACTGCTTGTAGCAGTGACCCTGAATTGCCAGAAGTCACTTCCTACGAAGAGTGTGTAACGATGGAGGGAGAAATTAAGTACAAAGAGCCACATCAGTGCACAATTTTTGGAGAGACCTATTACGAAAATAAACCCACAGCAAAGTTTGTCGACTACGGACCTGCAACCGGATACTACGCTTCCCCTGTTGGAGGAGGGCCGTATCCTGCAATTATTTTAATACATGAGATGCAGGGGCTTGATCGCAATACCTGGGCCTCGGCACGCAAATTTGCTCAGGAGGGTTATGTTGTTTTGGCGGTAGATTTGTATGATGGAAAAAAGGCAACCGATCCCGAAGAAGCAACTGTACTTTCTTCTTCTGTTACCGATGATTTAGATGGTGCATTTGATAACGTAAAAGCAGCGGTAAAGTGGGTCAGTCTGCAGTACAACGTAGATGACACACAGCTTAAACTTGCTGGTGGGAGTTTCGGTGATGAGTGGGATGCTCGAATGGCAGAAAATGAACTAGGCGTGAGCAAGCTGGTGGAGCAGCTCTAATTACTTGTTACTACTTGGATACAGGACTCAACCTCCTGTATCCTTTTAGTAATGAAAACAAGCATTCTAGCTCTTGTGCTTTTCGCACTCCCCCTTCCTGCATCTGCCCAGCAGATTGGTTTTTTAGTTGAGGAGGTGTATGCATCATCAGAGCCGGTGATAGAGGAAGATGTATCAGGGCTTTCGGGAGCTGCAGCACGTCGCTATCGTGAAAAGTTACAACAGCAATACCAGCAAGAGGCTGCTTCCAGTGAAGCGATCATCGAAGAGACTGTTACCAGTCCGCCTGCTGAAGTTCAGGAACCTTCTGACATTTCTGATTCTTCTGCATTCTCTGAGTCCTCTTCATCAGAACCAGAACCCTATTTCGAGCCGAAGCCAAAACCAAAACCCTTTGTCCCTCCTACCCCTCCTATAGATCAGGCTGCACAAGATGAACTTACTCTTGAGCAATTAGAGGAATATGCCAATGAGGTTGAGACCAATTTGGAAGAACAGCTGGAACTTCTTGCTGAGGGTTTTTCTGTCACCAGTACTTCAAGTCTCGGGAGTCCCCTCCCCGCTGCTCAACGTACTGCAATTTTGCGTCGAGCGGTTCGCACTGTACCGCAACTCAAGCTCTTTGCGAGGGCACTCGCAGAAAGTGATGCGCACCTACGTAAAGTAGAAGTAAGCGAGGGGGCAGTGATTATTTCGTATCGCATGAAGGCATGGCTCTTTGGATTCATTCCGTTTAATTACATTCTGGAAACGAGTATCGAGGATAACACTGTTACTGCCAATCAACCCTGGTGGCACGCTGTTTCGAGGGATAATGTTGATAGATACGTTGCTGCTATGCAGGCTGAACTTAATGGTTTAGGTGAGCAATCAGAAGAAAGTATCCTCAATAGAATCCAGCAGACGATGCGGATGATAAAGACAGTACTTGCAGAAAGTTGATCAGAGAAAAAGTATTTGACCTTCTTTATAAGAGGAGTACATTTGGCTTACACTCTTTTGCATGACCGTTTTTGTAAGGTCAGATTGCTTTCGGTCGATACCGTTTGCTGCATTTGGGCGAGTATCTGTTTAAGCCCTTCGGGGCGAGGAGATTTACACCATGTTGACGAATCGACACCACGACCCTGGAGTTCATCGAACTCCGCAGACTCGAGAAATCAGCCAAATCGAAATGCAAAGCCGAAGAAGAAGGCGACAAAGAAGCGCGCCAACCGAAGCCGAGAACGTCCCGTTCACGTACTGACCTCCATCGTAAACGGTCAAATGCGTGAAGAACGTTTAGTATGGCCCTACGGCCATGTCACATCAAGAAGGCCGACTCCCCGCTCTTGGGGAGTCGGTCGTTTTTATTTATTCAAACATAATAAGCTGATCTTTGCGCACTTTTGCAACGCCTTCTTCGGTATCAATTTTTTCTTTTCGTCTTGCCCCCTCTCCAAGAGCTGCATATCGCCAGGCCATCTCAAATATCTGTCTTTGCGTATCGGCAACTTCTTTACTCTCGATAATGACACCGAAGACTTCTGATTCATCCTCTGCAAACGAGATGATGGCTACTTTATTATCGTAAATATTAATTTCGTTATTGATGGGAAATTCTTTTACAGAGACAAGGCGAATCTCACGGAAGCTCTCTTTGTCTTTTCCTTGCACTTTGCGACCTGTCTCGTCATCAGGAGCTACTCCTTTGAGGTGTATCCCCTTCTTCACTCGCTCCTGCACATATTGCTTGTCATACTCTTTCCAAAAATTCCGGACAATGCTGGAGTTTGCGAAGTTGAGGAGGTCTGTCTCTGCGGTAAGCGTATCGCGATAGATATCACGAATACCATCTGCCCCCTCGAAGTAGCGCACTCTCGGAGTTCTGTGATGGTTTCCCATGAG
Source organism: Candidatus Peribacter sp. UBA6535 (assembly GCA_002436205.1). Lineage (GTDB taxonomy): Bacteria > Patescibacteriota > Gracilibacteria > Peribacterales > Peribacteraceae > UBA2170. Next base: position 33,698 of record DJKT01000007.1, on the reverse strand, counting down.
TCCCCGCAGATCCGGGAGCACTCTATCGAGCGCTTCTACATTCTTTCTTGCTTCGATACTCAGTTTCTCTGGAGAGATTGGTTGGTAGTACTTGATGTTACGCTTGCGTACGACAGAAAAGATTCCACGCTTCGTCAGTTTTTCTAAGTGGTTGTAAGTAGTTATGCGATTAAATCCTGCCTTTTTTCCGTAATCACTGGCAGGTGCAGACCCAAGTTTTAGCCCAGCAATATACAATGCCGCCTCCTCGGTATCGAGGCCCACAGATTGAATAACATGTTTCAGTGCTGCTGTACCCATAGCTGTATACTAAAGCTGTTGTAAAAAATTACAACAGGAAATGCTTATGCACTGCTATATGCTATGAATAGAATTGTTTACATTCTTCTTGCCCTTCATTAAAAGACGAGTAAAATCTCCAAAAGATTTGTGCCATGTATTTCATATGTACGTTGACTTTTCTATTATAGGAGGCCTCTAAAGGGAATCCTATGGTGCAAATCGCTCTTAATGGCTCACCTCTCAGCGTACGGGTGAGTCTTTTTTACTTTGCTATGGCAGTACATCTATCGTATCCAGATTAGAATTATATTCACAGACATGTCCCCAGAGCCCTCTTTCGTAGTCCATGGCCTCGGCTTGCCTTGCGTGGTAGTCATCTTCTCTTCTGTGACTATTGCGACTATCGGAGAATGCGTTGCCGTTGCCAATCATCCACCCGCCAACATCAAGAGAATTAAGTCGTACGTAGCGTAGCAATCTTCCATATTGGTCTGTGTGATAGTTTCTATCTTTCTCGAGTTCTACATTTTTGTAGAGGATCAAATGTTCTAAATCAGCTTTTGCTTCCAGTGCAAAACACTGCTGTTTGTCTGACCCTGCAAGGAGTAGCGGAGCTTCGGATCCAAGTGTACGTACAGTAACGATTTCTCCGTTATTCTTTCGCACTTCAAAAACACTTCCATCAACGACATGTATCACTCTTGCTCCTGCGGTTTGTCGAATGCGGCGAGGGCTCATTCTTCGCGTGCGGACGTTATGGCCAAGGCGAATGGTATTTGTACGCATGCCAAAATTGGTACCAATGCCCATTCTTTGGACAGCGCGAAGGACTGCATGGTCTCGTAGCGTCATTGGAGGTTCTTGTGCAAGAGTCACTGCTGGTGCAAAGAGAAGAGAAAGGAGAAGTGTTGTCATAGGAGAGATAGTATACCACTTCTCCCCTTGCCATTACAGTTGAATGTATTACAGTGGATATAGAGGTAGTTCTTATTGCAGACCGGCTTACTCAGCTATCGTTGAGTGAATGATCTGAGTCCAAATCTCCTGTAGAAAGGAGGTGGGATCCGCAGCGGGAATCATGGGTTATCTAGCCCACCTGCAAAAACTAGGCTCAGGTCTGATCTTCGTCACAAAAGATCGCCTCTGCACTTTCTGCACCTTTACCGGCTCTTGTGACAGCCGGTTCTTTTCTTTTCTTTATTTCTTGCGATAGACACTGTATCGGATAGGCTTAATGGCCAATGCCAAAGTCATACGAATCCCACCACACAGAGCCAAGATCACAGCTTGGCAGTAACGATAAAAGTCATCTATCCCGAGTCGATGAGGATTTACATGTTCTTTGGCATAAAGCTGTAGATAATAGAACACCGGATCAGATAGCTGTACAACTACTTTTGCATGGAGTTCGCAAAAATGGGCGAATGGCTCCTCTTTCTGTAGTTCGGGATGGGCTACGGTTGCTTCGTCCAAAAATGCAAAGAACTCTCGTAAACCCTGATGCAATACTGAAGGAACAAAAGTGCCAAAATGGTGAGTATCCACAAAAATATGCTATTGCTGCAGTCGAGCGGGAAACGTATGCGCAAATGGAGCAAGTTGCAACAATGGATGCAATACGCAGGTTGGTGAGTCGCTCTTCTAATGAATCCAATTTTCCGAACAGGGATATGATTAGAGGTCTACAAAACTTGTTTCGGCAAAGTAAATCTGCTCTTGTATTGCATAAACTTCTTACGGAGAGAGATACGGTAGATGATCCACGTTGGGTGAAAAGCTGGCAGCCACACAAGAGTGAAGAATTGACAGAACTTACCTGTGGTGCGATTGATGAAGAGTTGTCACCGAGTAACAGAAAAAGACTCTTAACGTTTTTGCATGATGAGATGCCAGATCTCACAATTCGTTGTACACATGAGTGGATCCCGGCACATGCGGAAGATCTGCAAATTCTCTCAAGTATGTCTCAAGAGCAATACAGTCGTCTGCTTGGTAATGGCGATCTATAGAGAGGCTATTTATCTTCATCCTCTTCGCATCGTTTTCCGCATCTTATTCTTATGAAGCTGCCTCCCTTCAGTTACTTTTCTGTCGTGACGCTCTTTTGCTTTCTTGTTTGCTTCTCCCATTCGTTGTTCTTCTTCTTTCGGATCTTCCGTACAATCTTCTTCGTCAGGATGCAAATCTTCATCGTCAAAACGAATTTCCCAATCACCCTCTTTATCTTCTCCTTGATGTGTTACGCAGATAGTATCCATAGTGCAAGCGTTATAGTTCATCGATTTTAGATGCCAAGATAAAGTCATCTTCACTTAAGCCTCCGGCTGAGTGTGTGGTGAGGCTTACTGTGACATTATTGTAGTTATGGATGAAGATATCTGGATGGTGGTTCATGTCATCAGATATTTTGGCTACTTGGTTTACAAAGACGACTGCACTCTGGAAATCTTCTAGAGTAAATGTTTTGGCAATCAGTTTTCCATCATCTCCTACTTGCCACTGGACAATGTCTTTGAGAAGTTGCTCTGCCTGCTCTTTGGAGATTGGTGTGGTCATGGGGGGATGATAGCAGTTCCTTTGTTACTTTTCGGATGAAAAGTAACCAAAAATCTTTGCCACTGATGTGAACGAAGAAATACCACCAGATCATAGCGTGCGCTCCTTGACGAAGTCTGCTGCGCAGCTTCGCACTGCGTCGCTAAGAAGATTATCCATGCGGGGTGATCTTCGTTCACACTACAGTGGCAGACTACGAAGCTCCCCTCTCCTGGCAAGGAGAACGGGATGGAAGGAGAGGGGTCGGGGGTGAGGTTGGTCTCTCCTAATCACCTTCTCCAACTTCCTGTAGGACCAAGTTTGGGGTCTTGCCATTCAACCTGATACTGTGGATAAAAGACAACGTTGTCCATTTCAAGAGTATCTCCGATCATTCTTCTGGCGTCTTTTCTGAGCACCAATGACTCGGGGTTACCACGGTCCCCTGTTCGGATGTAGCCGTAGGTACGTTCGAAGTCTGGTTCTTCGGAGTCGAACATGAGGATTTACAGAGAAATTTTCAAAAACTTCCGCTTCCCTACTTTGTAGATCCCCTCCTCTACTTTCGTATCGATAGAATCGATCGCTGTGTCATCTTTCTTGATTCCTCCTTGTTCTACGAGCCTGCGTGCTTCGGACTTGGATGCGATCAGGCCTTGCTCAACGAGAACATCAATTACAGTAGATCCTTTCTTGGCTTTTACTTCAGGCATATCATCCGGCACACCACCTTCTGAAAATACTTTTGTAAAATTCGATTCAGCAGCGTCTGCATCTTTCTCACTGTGATACATACGAACAATCTCTTTAGCGAGGTGGACTTTTGCTTCCCGTGGATCTCCTTTTAGAATCTTCTTTACTTCGTCCATCGGGATATCCGTACAGCATTCGAAGTAGGTCTCCATCAAATTATCATTGATAGACATCATCTTCCCGAACATGTCACTGGGCTCATCATCAAGATAGACACAGTTATCGTAACTCTTGCTCATTTTTCTTCCATCAGTTCCCTCAATCAGTGGAGTTGTGAGAACAAACTTCTCACGTTTTCCAAGTGCTTTTTGGAGAGTCCTTCCGGCAAGCATATTAAATTCCTGGTCTGTTCCACCAAGTTCACAATCTACATCTTGGATAACAGAATCGTATCCTACCATAAGTGGGTACAAAAACTCGTGCACAGAAACAGGGTTTCCCTTGTTCATTCGCTCCTTAAACATCGCACGCTCTGACATTTGTTGCACCGTGAAGTTGGATGCAAGTTGCAGTATTTCTTCAAATGTGATTTTTTCAAGCCATTCGTGATTGTACACCACTTCTACTTTGTCAAAATCAATGACTTTTGCAGCTTGCTCTTTGTAAGTCTTAAAGTTTTTTTCTACCTCTTCTCTGGTCAGCGCATTCCTTTCTGATTCTCTATCAGATGGATCTCCGATCATTGCTGTAAAGCTTCCTATCAATAAAATGGCATGATGTCCCTCATCGGCAAACTGCTGCAGTTTGCGCATAGGTATCGAGTGGCCTAGGTGTATACGGCCACCTGTTGGGTCTATTCCCCAGTACACTCGCATTTTCTTTTCGGTTTTTACTTTCTTTTCTGCAAGGTCTTTGGGGATTAGGTTAGCAACGCCTCTGGTGAGAAGTTCGGACATACTGGCAGCATAGCAAAAAATCACGAATCACCAATCATGAATCCTTAAATTACGGCACAATGCCCTTATGGAATTTACCGCCACAGAGTCCGGCCGATTGGATGCTCTCATAGCAGCACAAGACGAGCAGCTCTCTAGATCCAAAATCCAGAAGGCGATCAAGGAAGGATCTGTCACTGTTAATGGCAAAGTAGTGAAGAAGTCGTCTTTGAAAGTTACCGAGGGTGACACCGTTTACATAGAAATATCAGAAATCCGAAATCCGAAATCCGAAATTACTCCTATCAATCAGCATCTTGACGTTCTTTTCGAGGATGATGCCGTCATCGTCATCAACAAACCCGCAGGATATGCTGTGCATCCAGGGCACTCGATGGAAGAAAACGAAACGACTATTCTTCATGGCATCGCTTACCTATTTAATGAACGAAATATCCCCTTCTCTGCAGACTCTACCCTCGCCCATCGCTTAGATAAGCCAACAACAGGGTGCTTAGTTGTTGTAAAAAATAACAACAGTTATCAACACTTGCAGAAGCAGTTCGAGGAGCGAACAACCAAAAAGAAGTATCTAGCTCTTGTTTCTGGCGTTCCAGAGTATAAGGAGGCGACGATTGATTCTCCTATTGGTCGAAACTTAACAGACCGTACAAAAATGTCTGTTTTACAAACTTCAACCTCAAGAGATGCGAAGACCTCTTATCGAGTGATTGACCACAAAGAAGACTGTGCAGTACTTGAATGTGATTTACATACTGGCCGCACACATCAGATCCGTGTACATCTAGCTTCCATTGGTCATCCGATCCTGGGAGACTTGCCGTATGGTTCTCCTGCGTCGAAAAAAGTCTCTGACAAGTACGCAGTCGAAGGACTCTGTCTCCACGCAAAAGAAATTACCTTTGTCTCTCCAGCGGACAGCATCGAACACACAGTAGAAGCTCCTCTTTCTTCTACAATCAGCGCAGCGTTAAGCTCAACAGGACTTACGGTGTAAACGTAATCTTGTACTCGAGAGCATCTAAGATGTAGCCATCTTCCGATCGGACAACAATGTCATAGATGTTATCTCCTCTTTTTAAGGTATTCATTTCTCCTGAGGCAATGTAGTTAAAGAATCCTTTGCCCTGTTCAAAAAGTCGAAGCCTGTACCCGTTAACCCAAACACTTGCGGCTTCTGCAGGTACGTTTCCTTCTATGAGCGTTTCTGTGTCGGATGTTGCGTATGCAGATCCTTTCGTTGGAGCGAAGATGGTTACACTTCCAGGCATCAGAGGAAGATTGTTTGGAAGGTCTGCCTCCTCAACTGTTGTTGGTCTTCGTCGTACTTCTGTATTCTCTGTGTCCTCTGTACCTTTAGTTACTACTCCTTCCTGCGCTCCTTCTTCGAGAATCACAGTAAGTTCAGCTGCTTCTGACCTATATCCTCCCCGATTGATAGCGATAACTTCGAAGACGTTTTTTCCAAATTGGTAGTTTCCATACTTCACATTTGCAAGGTACGACCACTCGGTATCTCCAGGTGAGAAGAGCTGCAAACGATAATCGTTGACGATGATTCCAATGGCTCCATCTGGTGCTTTTCCTGAAATCTCAATTTCAGATTTTCCGGTACTGTAGATTTTTCCTGCTCCTGCTGGATCCGTAATTGTAGGAGGCTCCGGTGGCTTGCGATTACGCTTTACTGTGCGAATTGCTTCTGCAATTACTACACCGGTATCATCTACTGCTTCTATGGTAATGCTTACTTCATCTTCTTCTGCAAGTGCGAGTTCTTGTTCAAAGTTTCCTGTATCCTTATCGATATTAGCGAGGTATCCATTGATTCGTACTTTATCAACGCCCCTTCCTATATGCCCGGCTACTTTAATGGTAGATGTTTCTACTACTGTCTCATTCATAGGCGCACTTATCGTTAGAGCTGTGTCGTCTGATACGTCATCTTCTGTCCCAGTGATCACGAGTTCATCCGGAACATTTGACGATGCATAAATCTTGCGACTCTTTTCGACAAACTCAGATTGTAATTGTTGTGGGTCTAAGGGGTTTCTGTGTACGTAGAGGTCAGCCTCTTTCTCGCCACCAACGGGCAATGTAAATTGCTGCCCTTCCCCTACAATTACTATTTCATCACTACCGGCTACAGTTACCTGGAGGCCAAGTCCATCTGCAGAGAATACGGATAGAGACCTCGGTGTCATAACGACTTCTGCTTGCGATGGAATATCTGCACTGATGTATGGGCTTGTGACAATTCTTACAATTGATCCAGAGAAATTATCAAGCTTCGGTGATGCCATCCAGACAGTACCCTCTTCAAGTTCTACAGTAACCTTGCTTAGCTCCTCTCCTTCGTAACTCTCTGCAATGCGTATTTGTGTACTTTCGTCTAGCCGTACACTACTTCCATCAAAAAAACCGACAGTAGCAAAGTTTCTAGGACTAGAAACTACTGTATCTCCTGCATAGAGCTTGAGTTCGTTCTCAGCTCTTTTTAGGGGACCATTGTCGACAGAAACATTTACGACACCACTGTTTTCTACATGCAAGACAGCTGCAGTACGTCGGATTGTGTTTCCAACACCAAAGAATGAGAGTGTTTTATCACCCAGCATGAGTACAACGATTATCAGCACACCGAGAGTAATACTCTTTCGTAGGCGGACATTTGGCTTTGGCTCTGCGCCGTAGCGCCTGCGACGGGGGTGTCTGCTTTGTCTCATAGGAGGAGGATGATACTGCATCAAAAAAAGCCTGCCAAGCCTCCGTTGTAGACTCCTTGTGTTCAGTAATTACATCGTCACTCTCAACACTTCAGACTCTGATGTAATCTGACGCTCTACAAGGATCTTTCCCCACTCACCCATTGTCCGGTATCCCTCTTCTTTTGCTTTAGCAAGAATAGTTTCTGCTGTTTCATTCTGGATAATCAGCTCACGGATAGTAGGAGTTGCTACGAGAAGCTCGGGCAGAGAGGTACGTCCGCTGTAACTTGCGTTATTACTCGTATCACACTTGCCATCTTTACATTCGGGTTTAAGAGTTCGTACAAGTCGCTGGGCCAAAATGGCGCGTAATGCAGGTGCAAAAGTGTAGGGGCTTACCCCCATAGAAAGGAGCCTTGGTATTGCCTCTACTGCTGAGTTCGTATGCAGTGTCGTGAGCACTAAGTGACCGGTTAGTGCTGCGTCAATTGCAGTTTGTGCTGTCTCGTAGTCACGGATCTCACCAACCAGTATCACATCCGGGTCATGTCGGAGAATAGAGCGCAAGCCCGATGCAAAGTTGTAGTCATGGTCTGCATCTATCTGGCTCTGCACGATTCCTGGAAGTTCGTATTCGACAGGATCTTCGAGTGTGATGATGTTACGGTCTTTTCCAACAATCGTATTAAGCAGTGCATAGAGTGTTGTAGTTTTACCGGAACCCGTAGGACCCGTTATCAAAAAGATACCGTTTGGAAGCTGTACAATTTCACTGAGTTTCTTATAGATTTCTTCATCAAATCCCAGCTGTTCTAGCGGAACAATACCGCGATCTGGATCTAAAAGACGCAGTGTAAACTTTTCTCCAAATCGTGAAGGAATAGACGCAACACGAACGTTTACAGTCCTTTCTCCTTGGGCAAATGTGTAGTGTCCGTCTTGGGGGATGTTGGTGACATTGAGCTTCAGCTTACTAAGGAACTTAATCTGTCGCACGTAGTCTTCGTAGGATTTATGGCTTAGTGTAGCTATTTTTTCGAGGATTCCATGAAGACGTACCTCCAGGCGTACACCCTCCTTTTCCGGTGCGAAGTGAATATCCGAAATACCCTCTGCAGTGCAGTACTGCTCGAGCTTCTTTTGCAGGCCAGGCCCATCGAGGCTATCCCAAGTGATATTGGTATCCATTTCTGTATATTATAGCATATTTTGCGATTTATTACTATGATCAAATTTGGTCTCTAAACTGCTATTATCTCACCCCACATGCCAAGATACCGCACAGTCTCCGAAACACAGCGCAAGCGTTCTGCATACCAACGCATGGTTATCGTCCATGGGGCGTTGCTGGTAATCCTTCTATTGGTTGTTGCTAGGCTTCTGGAACTACAGGTCATTAAAGGAAGTGACTATCGCACACTTGCAGAGAGTCAGCACTTTGGTGGAGTGGTACTTCCTGCGAAACGCGGTGAGGTGCTTTCCCGTAATAGTAAGACTGGAGAGAAGAGTATCTTCGCAACAAATACGACGCTGGACATGGTATATGTGGATCCCCTTGTAACGGATGATGCTCACTTTGTAGCAAAAGAGCTTTCGGAGATTTTGATAACGGAGGAATTTCACGAACTGTGTAGCGAAGGAAGTAACGAGTGCCCCACAGAACTTGCCAGTTATTTCAGTGCTTCGTTTGACCCTATTCAACAGATAGAAAAATTGCAGACGGGCGTATTGCTAGAGCCTATTGTTGGCAGTCTTCCTGTGGGAACAAGTGATGTACTCCCCTCTCTCGAGGAAGTTATTCGACTGTTTCGTAGTGATATTGAGCAGCGTATTAGTGAAAAGCGCGTCACGTTTGTTCCATTTGTGTACGGTGCTACAAAATTGCAGATGGACGAAGTGTCTCAGCTTAGTATCCCTGGTGTCTACGTAGTGCGTGATACCAAAATCATCTTTGCAAACCCCGAGGATGTTCCGCAACTCAAGGTCTCGCGCTACGCGCGAGACCTCTCGAGCATTGTCGAAATAGATGACGACACTGTTAAGCGGCTGATGCGCTCTAGACCACTACGCTATGTCCCAATTATGCGTAAACTTCCTCCTGATCTCGCACTTAAAGTTCGCGAGCGAAAGCTACTTTCTATCAAAGAAACGGCAAAACTCAAAAGAGAATCGATTAATAGAGAGGCTGCGCTTCGTATTACGGATCCGATGCGATCTGTTGCTATGCTTCCGGAGCACTGGCGATATTATCCGGATGGAATGGTAGGGTCGCATGTTGTCGGCTTTTTAAATGCACAACAAGAAGCGCAATATGGCATAGAGCGAACATTTGATTTGGAACTTCGAGGTCAGGAGGGGTTGATCTCCACAGTATCGGACCCATCCGGTGGGCAGATTCTTACTGGTGAGCAGACGATTGTTGATGCAAAGGATGGTGACACCATAGTGCTTACGATTGATCGGTTTGTGCAGAAAAAAGTCGAGCAGATCATGGATGATGCTGTTAAAGAGTTTGAAGCAGATAGTGGTCAGGCGATTATTATGGATCCATTTACCGGAAAGATTATTGCGATGGTGAATGCACCGGTATTTGATAGTAATAATTACGGAACAGTGTACGAAAAAGAACCGTGGTATCTGGATGAAAAGAAGGTGAGTGAGATTGTCGGGGAGATCTATCATCCCCAGACAAATCAGTTTGTTGTAAAGGCCTATGTGAATGATATCTTTACACAGGAGGGGCGATTGAATCTTTCTGAAAAGACGCGAGACACACTTGAGGATATTGAGGAGCTGTATGATCTCAATGATATTGTTCGATACTATCTTTATATAGGAGAGAACAGTCGTCGAGAAATTTTCCCGACCAGTCGCCCAGACTTCTGGTTGAAGTATAAAAACAACATTGGTGTTGGAGCGTATCTTAATAGATCTATTCAAGAAATCTACGAGCCGGGGTCTGTATTTAAACCCATCACTATGGCAATCGCTTTGGACCAAGGAGAAATTTCCCCAGAGGATACGTACGAAGATGAGGGTGTTGTTGAAGTCGATGAGTATAAAATTAAAAATGCTTTGGAATCTGTGTACGGTGAAGTGACGATGGTCAACTGCTTAGAGTTTTCGGTAAACACCTGTATGACTTCTGTATCTATGAAGCTGGGAAAGAAGCTATTTCACCGAATGATAGATCGCTTTGGGTTTGGAAAGATTACAGGAATAGAACTGGAAGACGAACTACCCGGAGAAATATTACCCTGGAAGAAATGGAGCCAGGCACTACTTGCTACTGCCGCATATGGTCAGGGAATTTCTGCTACTCCGCTGCAGGTTATTACGGGATGGTCTGCTCTTGCCAATGGTGGAAAGCTCATGCGTCCTTCTATTGTCGATACTGTAGAGCGCAGCGACGGGAGCAATGTAGTAACAAAGCCGTACATAGTTGACCAAGTAATCACGGCAGAAACATCCGACACGATAACGGCGATGCTCACCTCTGTTGTTAACCAGGGTTTTGGTCGTAGTGCAGGGGTGAACGGATACTTAATTGCCGGTAAAACGGGTACGTCACAGATTGCAGGACCCGGTGGAAAATATGAAACCGGAACAGGTGCTGCAGTTACTTCGTTTGCAGGCTTTGGCCCTGCGAACCATCCGAAGTTTGTACTACTGGTAAAATTCGATCGTCCGAGGGCTAAAGATATTGAGTTTGGTTCACAGTCTGCAGCTCCGGTGTTTAAACAGATTGCGACATTCCTGTTTGATTACTACGGGATACCTCCTTCGGAGGGGTAGAGTGGTCATCATTGTTTTGAACCTTAGTATTTGAGGTCATTATCTCTCTTATATAACTCACTCCTTTTCGGTATTTGCTACTGATTGCACTTTTTGTTATGCCATCCTCTTCGGCTATTTCTGGAAGATTCATTGGTGGTCTTTCTGAGCCCAATCCAAAATACCGGACAAGTACAGAATGATATCCAGCATTAAATTGTTTTAACATGGTCATAGCTTTACGGAGGGCGGCTACATCTTCAATAAGAATGCATCTCCTTTCTGCTTCTTCTGGACTAAAACCCAATTCCTCTACATCTTCATCTACCCGTTCAAATTTACCAACCCTACGCATTGCTTTACTTCTAGTAGCGTATTCTATGCTGCGTATTTGTAAATGTACAAAGTTCCCGAAGCCTGATCGATCAGGGTCGAAATTTCCTACATTTTGCAACAATTTTACTATGTAGTTTTGATATGCATCCTCTACATCTGCATCTTGGGAGTGTCTACGCCGTGCTTCTCTAAACATCATTTGTAAGTAGGACACAGTTAGAACTTCTGCTGTGTGATGGTCGCATCCCTTTGATCGAATATTATCAAGTAATTTATTTTTCTCTTCATCAGAAAGAACACCCCCGTATTCTCCAATTTTCTTCTGGGTGATAATATGAGGATCTATAAAGTTGTCGCGCGTATCCATTATTAGAACTCTACCCCTCTTTATCGCAAACACAAGCCGAAACTCTTATCTACTTTACAGTAACACTCTTCGCTAAATTCCTTGGCATATCCGGGTCCATCCCCCTTTTTACTGCGAGGAAGTATGCAAAGACTTGAATCGGGATGATATTCACGATGGCTTGTGCAGCACCTGCGTCTGGTACCTTTATCCATTCATCAAAGGCTTCGTTGTTTTCTGGGGCTATTCCAATGGTTCTTGCTCCTCGAGCCTTTAGTTCAATGGTATTGCTGATGATATCTGGTGTTACTTCATCATTTCCTAGTAGTGCTATACAAGGAGTCCTCTCCTCTATAAGGGCAAGTGGGCCGTGCTTGAGTTCACTTGCTGCGAATCCTTCTGCGTGTATATAGGAGACTTCTTGAATTTTGATAGCACTCTCCAATGCCATCGGATAGTTCCAGCTCTTTCCTATAATGTAGAGGTCTTCTGTATTTTGGATTTCTTCCGCGAGTGATTCGATGTGTTCGACGTATCGAGGGTTTAACATGTCATTAATCATTGAAACGGTTTCGAGAAGAAGAGTCTTTCCTTCGTGAAGCTTGTCTACCATCGTGTGGGCTATAAGCATGAGGACAGCCATCTGTCCTGTCAGTGCTTTTGTTGAGGCTACTGCCCTTTCTGGCCCCGCATTAATCAGTAGAGTGTAGTCTGCCTCTCTATCGATTGTAGACCCCTCGGCATTTGTAATTGCCAGTACTTTTGCCCCCTTGCCTCTTGCAATCTTCATTGCTTCCAGTGAGTCTGCAGTCTCTCCACTTTGTGACACCACGATGAGAAGACTCTCGGGCTTTAAAAAGTGGTGGTGCACTTTAAATTCTCCTGCTGAGGTCACATTGATATGCTTTTCGGCTACCACAGAGAAGAAATACTCTGCAGCCATACATGCTTTGTGTGCTGTTCCACAGCCGATAATAAATGTTCCCCTGGCATTCTTGATGGCATCAGCGATCACTTGGATCTGCTGTTCATCCTGATTGACCGCTCGTGCGATGGAATCTTTCTGCTCCATAATTTCCTTTAGCATGAAGTGCGCATACTCTCCTTTTTGTGCCTGCTCGACACTCCACGTAATTTCGATTTCTCGCTTGGGGTGCTCCTGCCCGGTTTCGAGATCTGTAAACAGAATAGATTTTCCATCGGTTACGAGCATTTCTCCGTCATCCAAGTACTGTACGACTTTGGTGTGCTCCATAAATGCAGGAATATCAGAAGCAATAAAATATCCCTCTTCTCCAACTCCTACGATCAGTGGAGATCCCGTTCGCGTTGCAACAAGAGTGTTACTTTCTGTATGGAATGCAAGAATACCGTAGCGCCCATCAAACTTACTGCAGGCATTGCGTACCGCTGAGGCAAAGTCATCAGTGGCTTTCATCTCTTCCTCAATCATATACGGAATTACCTCAGTATCTGTCTCACTCTTAAACGCATACCCTTTTGTCTTAAGGTCGTCTCTGAGGGTCTGATAGTTTTCGATAATACCATTGTGTACAACTGCGATTGTTCCTGACGCATTGAGATGTGGATGCGCATTAGCAGGTGTCACGCCACCGTGTGTTGCCCACCGTGTATGTGCAATAGCCATGCCGCACTCCTCGGAGAACTGGGACTCATCCACACTACTAATTTTTCCGATGTCTTTTTCTACAACCGCAGTCTCACCAACTTTGCAAGCAACACCCCAACTGTCGTACCCACGGTACTCCAGATTCTTGAGTCCCTTTACCACTAGTTGACCAGCGTTATTCTTGGCGCCGACATATCCAAAGATTCCACACATATTGGCTTGAGAATGTGAATATTCTACTTAATTTTCGCTCTGAGTCAATGGGACGATAGAATCATCAAATCCTTTGCGCATAATCCTTTCTAGTATTTATTTGACCTGATATACGCCTTTCTCTAAGCTTTCGACGCTTATGCCACTTATTAAGTCCGCCATCAAACGTGCAAGACAGAACACGGTCCGCCAGGATCGACGTAAGCCTGTAAAATCTTTGATGAAAACGATGATGAAGAAGATGGAGGATGCAGCAAAAGCTGGCAAGAGAGACGAAGCAGTCGCGCTTCTTCCGGAAACCTACAAAGCAATCGATATGGCAGAGAAAATCAACATTCTGCATAAGAATAATGCAGCGAGAAAGAAGGCACGTATGGCGAAACTTTGCGCAGCAAAGTAAAATCCAAGGTACAAAAAACAAGTAACAAATAAGGATCAAATCACAAGATCCAACATTTTGTTGTAATTTGATATTTGTACCTTCTTTGCATCTTGGTGCTTGCATCTTGTACTTTACTTGTCTCTTGGAGCTTGCATCTTGTACTTTATTTGTCTCTTGGAGCTTGCATCTTGTACCCTTACTCTATGAAGTATTTAGGCCTCGACATAGGCATGCGCCGCACAGGAGTTGCTTTTGCAGATTCCAATGATGATATTCTTTTCTCATTAGAAACCATTCACCATACATCTGAGGATGAGTTATTTAACGCGATATTGGAACTCATAGAGCAAAAACAGATTGATGAAGTGGTATTGGGATACCCACTTCTACTCTCTGGAAAAGAGGGATCTCAGACGAAAATTGTCACACGATTTCAGGAAAACCTTTCAAATGCTGGAATTATGGTCTCATTGATGGATGAGCGCTATACAACACCAAAGTCGGGTGAAATGGACAAAGACGCCGCTTCTGCATGCGAAATTCTTGCCCTACGGCTTAAAAGAAAATAGATATATTGATTGTTGACATTCGGCGAAAATGCTTTAAAATCAATCCCTTTACGCGTTCCTTGGACAACTTCGTTTACTAAATGTCAGTTGACAATAAGACTTTATATCCGTCTACCTAAGCTTGTGTGAAATCTTTCAATCTTGTCAACATTATGGTAAAACGAGGGTTGTCACTCCCCTAAGAAATTCATGTCTGATCAAGCAACTGCCACCGCTCAAAAAACTTCTGGTTCACAAATTCAAGTGGATCTCCAGGAACTGCTCGACAGTTTGTTTATGGTTCTCACTGATAAAGAGTCCATGGTTATCCAGAAGAGATTTGCATTAAATGGTGAGCAGAAGCAGACATTGGAGAAGATTGGTAAGCACTTTAATGTGACACGTGAGCGTATTCGTCAGATCGAGAGCATCGCTCTTTCGAAGCTGAAGAGGACTGTTCGCACGACGCGTCTTGATGAGGTTAATGGCCTCGCAAAAGAAGTGCTGCGCAATAACGGCGGTCTACTGAGGGAAGATAAATTGATTACAGAGTGTCTCAAGAGAATTGCCGGATCAAAAGACGTTGATGGAGCAGTGCTCCGTCTGAGCTTTTCTATTGATCCAGATATGATCTCCGGTAGTCGCGCTCAGAGCTTTATCTCCTTCTGGAGAATTGAGAGCCTCTCCATGGATGATGTTTCTCTTATAGTAAATAGCATTGTAAAGATATTAAAGAAGAGAAAGAGCTGTATGCAGACTGACGAAATTGTTTCTGCTATCCAAGCACTCAATCTCTTCGATGGTCGTGTACCAAGTAGAGAGCTTATTGCGAGCTGCCTAGAAATTGATGAACGTCTCCGTGAGATTTCCGAAGGATGGGGACTTACAGAGTGGCGCTTTGTCCGTCCACGTAGTATTCGCGATAAGGTAGAGATCATCTTGCGAAAGACTGGAGAACCTTTGCACTTTATGGAGATTGCCAACCGTATCAAAGACGCAGCATTCGATCATAAGAACGTTACTGTTCAGGCAGTGCACAACGAGCTCATTCGCTATCCACAGTTTGTACTAGTGGGCCGAGGACTCTATGCACTGAAAGAGTGGGGTTACGAGCCTGGAACTGTTTCAGATGTTATTGAGAAGATCCTCATCGATAAAGGACCGCTCAGCAAAAAAGAAATCATTGTAGAAGTTGCGAAGCAGCGCACCGTAAAGGTGGGTACGATTAGTCTTAATCTTCAGAAAATGCCGTACTTCAAGCGTGTTGGTCGTGCTGTGTACGCATTCGATCAAGAGAGCAAAAAATAATAGTCATTATGCAAAATCCAAGAGTTGTTATTGCCTGTCTTTCTGTGCTTGGAGTAGTACTTACTTCTTGTGGAGGCGGAGTACTGCCTCCTCTACCTGAGGGCGAACAAACGGTAACTGGTATCTTAAAACAGGCAGAGCTTTCTGCTGTACGGAGAGGCTCACATATAATTGAGCAAGATGGAGTGGATGTGTACTACACAGAGAGTTCACTCATTAATTTACGTGAGTATCAAACGAAGCGTGTCACATTGCGCGGAGTCTTTGAACACAACACAGATCCGGATGATCTTCCTGTTCTTGTTGCAGAGTCCATTGTCGACGTAGAAGAAACTTCCGAAGAACATATTTTCTCTGCTATTGGTGTCACCCTCTCCACTCCTGTGCAGTGGAAACTTGTAAAACGCGAGGGGAAATATCAGTTTAGATTAGAAGAAGATGGCGATGATGCATTGCTCGTTGTATGGCAGGAGGCAGGAGAGGTTCTCCCAGATGGAGGTGTTCCTATTGTGGTAGACGCGACACGTGCCATAAGGCTCCAAGATGATCTTTCTGGGGTACAAATAGTTGCAGTAAAGCGGTCTGGTAAAATTTTGCACTTGCGGTTTAGTCCAGGGACACGTGCAAATGCAGATCGACTGCGAGAAGATTTTATTGAAGTACTTAAATCTGTAGAACTTAAAGCAGCGAGTACCCAAGGTCCTGACCCTACGTTTGGAACGGGATCTCTCAGTACACCATGTGGTGGAGCTGCAGGAATTCTTTGTAGTGACGGATACTTCTGCGATATTCAAGATTTCGAGGAAAACATCGGACGCTGTAGAAAGCTGTAGTGTCAATGGCTAGTGTTTTAAGTTTTTGTGCTTATTTGTTACCCTTCTGTAACAATGGGGAATTTGAAAAATAAGCATTGGCTTGGTATTGCTGTAGGACTTATGACTCTACTCATCGTAATTATCTCTTCTTCACAAGATGGCGGACTGCAGCGCGGTGCCCTTGTTGGCAAACTTCTTGTAGATGACACAGTAGATTGGGAGTGTGGAGACTACGATCCCTGTAGCCAAAAGTGTACATGTACGATGGAGGTTGAAGAGATGCCTGGTGAACCAGGAAATGGCATGGAGATTAAAAGCTGTGTCGTTGAAGACCTTCTTGACCCGTATACTGAGAAAGATTGTGGAGCAGCAAGTGATGCGTGTTCTGGTTATATGCTAAATAGTATTACGGGTCTTGAGGTTCCGGGAAACCTAGACCAACAAAAGGCACAATGCATCTGTGATGAAATGACCTGTAAAGAGATAGGCGGTGAAGACTACGAGTGTATTTCGTATACGGAGAAAGTAGCTGTAAATAATACAAACGGCTCAACTGCGTGTTCAGATTTGTACAGCTGTCCGGAACTTGGGGTTTTTTGTGATCAAGATCCTGTTTCCCGTACCTATAAACAGTGTGTAAAAACAGTTGATCAAAATATCTGTGTTCCCGATGAATGGTGTTGTGGGGCAGAGACTACTGCATCGCATACAAATCGCTGTGTAAATTTGCAGTCGGAATATACCTATCCGGTTTTCGGAGGTGGCAAGAAGCTTGGAGAACGAACCGAGTATGGTCATCAAATTTGTGGTGATGATGTGTCGTATGATACAAAAGAAGAATGTGAGGATGCAGCATGTGGATGTGAGGATAGTTTTTGGTATGAAAAAATACCGTGTTGTGAAGATTACTGTGCAACACATGATTGTGATGATATGGAGGTTGGACTAGGGGAAAAGTGTGGCGTATTAAAGTGTATTACTTGTACAGAGGGTTGCGGTGGAATGCGCGAAACACATTGCGGAGATTGCAAAGACCCTAATACAGATAGTGACCCTGATAATGATGACCCTGGCTGGGTGCCAGATGATGCATGTAAGGGATGTAAAATCGAAGTAGACGGTTGTGAATACATTGATCCTGCAAACCCTGCAGCGGGAACGATTTATACAGGCAAATTGTATTGCAATATGGGCTTTGAAGATCCTGATGAGCCAGATGACACGGGAATTTGTGGCAGTGGTGGTGGAGGTACTTCTGGAGGTGGATCAGGAGGAGGAAATGGAGGCGACCCTGACCCAACGATAGGAGGTGATATTGGAGGCGGAAATACTTCTGGTGAAAATGGTGGAGACGGAGGAGAAGATGGTGGCGACCCAGACCCCGACCCCGATCCTGAATCTTCTTCAGCAGCTTCTACTTCTTCTAGTACTGGAATACGTCGAAGTACTACCTCATCTTCTCAGGACTCTTCTGGTCAGTCTTCTTCTCGTGACGGATCTTCAACTGATTCCTCTCAAGACTCTTCTCAAAATTCCTCTGGCCAGTCTTCCTCGTCATCTTCACATGACGAGTCTTCGACAGATTCTTCTCAAGATTCCTCTCAAAACTCTTCTGGCCAGTCTTCCTCGTCATCATCTTCACATGATGAGTCTTCGACAGATTCTTCTCAATTATCCTCCGGTCAGTCTTTCTCTTCCCATACAGAGTCTTCCTCTTCGTCGTCTTCTTCCTTAGAAAAATCTTCTACACTCTCATCAGGTCAATCATCTTCGAGTACTTCTATTGGCATCTCTTCCATGGTTTCTCTTTCCTCTGGACAGAGTATTTCTCGTCTGTCACTTGGTAGCTCGTCCTTTGTACAATCGTTTACGCTTTCTTTCCTCTCAAGTTCTCGTGATAGGAGTGATGACGGAGATGATGGAGACGAGGACGAAAATGATGATGGTGATAGAGACAGTGACGATGATGGAGACGAGGACGAAAATGATGATGGTGATGGAGATAACGACGATGGAATCCGCAATAATAGTTCTGACTCTTCTCGATCCTCCTTACGCGTCATCGTTGCTCAGATCAGAAAGTCTCGAAATCCACTCGTGGCTGCTGCTCCTGTATGTGGAAATGGCATTCTTGATGCTTCAGAAGAATGCGACGATGCAAATCGACGTGACTGGGATGGATGTAACTCCACTTGCCTGCTTGAGATTGGTATCTGTGGTGATGGCATCGTCCAGTCACTTCTTGGAGAGCAGTGCGAGTCCTATACATACGATTCATCTCTCCCCTACGTTTGTTCGCGTTGCCTCTTCGTCTCTCTTACATGTGGCGATGGAGTGAAGGATGCTGGCGAAGAGTGTGATGATGGACAGCTCAATTCCACTTCACCAGATGCAAATTGTCGCCCAAATTGCCATGTCAGTAGTTGTGGGGATGCTGTGCTTGATTCTGCGGAAATGTGTGATGATGGTAACCGTCTTGCGGGCGATGGTTGTGATAGATTCTGTCGCGCCGAAGTCGAAGAAGCTGATGTGACTATAGTCGCAGCAGAGGATATTTCATTCCCCACTTCAGTTCAGGTGCGGGGTCAACAAGCTTTCCAAAAATTCGGCTTCCCTCAATATCCAAATTACCAACAACTCCCCTACCAGCTTCCTCTGGCGCATCTTCAACCACTTGTGCAGACACAAGCTCCGATTGGTGATACAGGACCTGCGGCAGTTGCAGTGATTGGTGCTGGAGCTGCTGCGGGATGGTCGTGGATTCGCAGAAAGAGAAAATAAATCAATAACCCGAAAGTGTACGATCGACAATGTGCTTTGCTTGCACAGTGGGTGTACGGGTGTACACTACGCATCACCATCATCCTTACGTCCTCTTCCCCTTCTTACGATGATTGCACAAGACCGACTCGCACCACCAACATTCCAGTCTTCCTCTGTGGTCATTGATTGGAGTAAGGAGAAACTGCAAAACAAGTTTGATAGTGCCTCACTGCTTCAATGGGTACAAAGCTTCCCTTCCCGTGATGATGTTCATATCTACTTCGGGAATGTTTCATTCGAAGGTGACCGAATCCTTATGCGTAAGCTTCAGGCGATGGGGTGTCGGGTAACCAGTCGGCAGTATCAGGGGTAGTATTTATACCAGACGTGGATGAAGGCGGTTGACCACTTCTGTCAAACCTGCCTCTTATTTCTGACTCAATTGATGCATTATCTGTCATGAGCCAATACTAGTCTAGAGGGCTTAATTTCTCAAATCTTGATAGGTGTACTACCATACACCACAACCAAAGTGTACGACTGACAAGTGCTAATATTTGACGCTGCGGGGAGATCTGCATATTGTGGTGTACAACCATTCACCCCACTACACTCTTCGAGTTTCGCGGGGCGAGCCCACCACTAATATTTTCCGTTTTCCCCTTCTCATTTCTCCCCTACTATTATGACTAAAGCTACTTCCACTTCCGCTACCGCAACAATGACTGACCCTAAAGCCACCGAACCTTCTGTAATTGAGGCTGCTATCGAGGCAAAGACGAAAGAAAAGACGAAGAAGCCGAATCCTATAGAGGACGCAAAGGATGAGGCGATTGCTACTGCACTTTCTGCAATAGAGAAAGAGTACGGTGCAGGAGCTGTAATGAAAATGGATGAAAATGCAGGGAGGCATATCCCCCGCTATCCATCCGGTTCACTCAGTTTAGATCTTGCCCTCGGTGGAGGAATCCCTGAGGGACGTATCATAGAGATTTACGGACCAGAAAGCTCGGGTAAAACGACCCTGAGTTTGCACGCGATTGCAGAGGTGCAAAAGAAAGGCGGACGAGCGGCGTTTATCGATGCAGAGCATGCTCTGGATGTGCAGTACGCAAAGAAGATTGGAGTAGATATAGACGCACTACTTGTCTCCCAGCCCGACTGCGGAGAGCAGGCGCTCGAGATTACCGAAACTCTTGTGCGGTCTGGGGCGATTGACATTATTGTTGTCGACTCCGTAGCGGCTCTTACACCAAGAGCAGAGATCGAAGGAAATATGGGTGACCCACAGATGGGTCTGCAGGCGAGGCTCATGAGCCAGGCGCTTAGAAAGCTCACTGCCATTGTCGCCAAAAGTGGTACGAGTGTGATTTTTATTAACCAGATTCGCATGAAGATTGGGGTCATGTTTGGCAACCCAGAGACAACAGCAGGAGGACAGGCGCTCAAGTTCTACAGTTCTCTACGTTTAGATGTGCGTCGTATTGATAAAATCCTCGAGAAAATCCCCGGAGAGGAAGGCAAGGCGGCGCAAGAGATCGTCGGGAATAGGACGAGAGTAAAAGTGGTGAAGAACAAGGTTGCGCCACCATTTAGACAGGCAGAGTTTGATATCTTGTACGCTCAGGGAATTTCGAAAGAAGGCGACATTCTCGACCTTGGTGTCAAGTACGGCATTCTCGAAAAGTCAGGTGCATACTACCGTCATGGCGAAGACACGATTGGGCAGGGTAAAGAGCAGGCTCGTATCTATCTTAAAGACAATAAGAAGCTTGCAGCGAAACTCGAAAAGGAGATTCGTAAGGCAGCAGACCTTTAGTTTTCCACACTGTATCCACATTGCATTCACAGGGTTTTGCGTCACCACACATCAAGTGGATACTATGCAAGACCCTTTAGTTGTTTCTTGGGACATTTGAGATTACATTCAGTCTCCTCGTATGCCGACTACAAAGTCTACAGGAACACCGCTCATTCAATCGCAGCCGCATAGCACGGAGGCAGAGCGCACGGTGATTGGCGCGCTACTCCTCGACCCTGAGGCAATCATTAAAATTTCTGATTTTCTCAAGGCCGAGGACTTCTATGACCCTATCTACAAAGATATTTACAGCGCAGTAATGGGTCTCTATAGCAGTCACGAGCCTGTGGACTTTGTAACGGTTACGTCGAAACTCTCGGATAACAAAAAACTCCAGGAGATTGGAGGGTCAGCATTTCTGGCGCAGCTAACGTCGGAAGTGCCTACTTCTTCGCATATCTACAAGTACGGACAAATTGTAAAGACGAAGGCAGTGCACAGACGTATTATCGGAGCAGGCCAGAAGATTGCAGGCCTTGGATACTCAGAGGATAAGCCTGTAACAGAACTTTTGGATGAAGTAGAAAAAACAGTGTTCGAAATTAGTAATACGTTTCTTAAGGATAAATTTGTGCATATCAAAAAGATTTTGGAAGAGCGCTACGAGCGCTTTGCAGAAATGCATGAGTCTGATGACGACAGTGTCAAAGGTATTCCTACAGGGTTCCATGGTCTTGATGCGAAACTTTCCGGATTCCAGCCCAGTGATCTTATTGTACTTGCTGCAAGGCCTTCTATGGGTAAAACAGCCCTCGCACTCAACATTGCGCAAAATGCTGCAATTCGTGACGGGAAAAGTGTTGGTATCTTCTCCCTTGAAATGAGTAAAGAACAACTTGTCGACCGCTTGTTTGCTTCGATGCTTGGTGTAGATAGCTGGAAGCTCCAAAAAGGAAAGCTAGATGATTCAGACTTCCAGAATATGGGTCCTATTATGGATGAGCTGAATAAAGCAAATATCTTTATCGACGACTCTGTCGCATCGTCTATCCCCGAACTTCGCGCAAAAGCGAGGCGTCTGCAAATGGAACACGGGTTGGATCTCCTGATTGTCGATTACCTTCAACTCATGAGTACGGGTAACGCTTCGTATGCCGGAAACCGTGTACAGGAAATCTCGGAAATCTCTCGTAGCCTCAAGCAAATTGGTCGTGAGATGCATGTACCGGTATTGGCTCTCTCACAACTTTCCAGAGCTGTCGAAAGTCGCCCTGGAAACATCCCTGCTCTTTCTGACCTTCGAGACTCAGGATCCATCGAGCAAGATGCTGATGTGGTGATGATGATGTATCGCGAGGATTACTACGAAGAAGACTCCGACAGACCAGGTCTTACAGATATCTACATCAGAAAGCACCGTAATGGACCTGTGGGTCGCGTAGAGCTGATGTTTAAGAAAGATCATCTTCGTTTTTACGATGTCGATAAAGCGCATTCGCAAATGCAGTAAAAAGCGCTACAATCTCATCCCGTGCAGATAGAATTTATTCCCGTTCGGCCGGAAATTACACTTATGGAAACACTGGGGTATGGCGTTTTTGCTTTTCTACTCGGGCTTTTACTCACGCCGTGGTTTATTGCATTTCTTCGAAAGAACAAAATGGGAAAGCAACTTCGTGTAGAAACTGTCGATAGCCGCGAAGCAACCGTCTTTCGCACGTATCACAAGCATAAATTTGGAACGCCGACAATGGGTGGACTACTGATTTGGGGGTCAATCCTCGCAACAGTCGTCTTAAGTCGAGTGCTTTCTCTTTCTGGAGTTGTAGACCATTCACTTCTCCAGCGTGGCCAAGTGTATCTTCCACTCTTTATCCTTGTATCTCTCGGGCTTCTTGGTGGTTTTGATGATTACCTTAATATTATTGGTGCCGGAAAGAAAAAAGGTCTCGATTGGTTACCCAAGATCATAACCCTTCTGCTCATTAGCGGATTTGGTGCTGCGTGGTTCTATTACAAACTTGGATACGACCAAATTTATGTTCCGTTCTCGGGTCCAATGAATGTCGGTCTTTGGTATATCCCAATCTTCATGTTTATAATCGTTGGAACAGCGAATGCCGTAAATGTAACTGATGGACTTGATGGGCTTGCAGCAGGGCTTTTAATTATTGCATTCGGAGCCTTCGGGTTACTCGCCTATATAGATGGGCTGAATATCCTTGCAGCTTTCTGTCTTGTAGTGGTTGGAGCTGTTGCTGCATTTTTGTGGCACAACGTTCCTCCCGCACTGTTTTTTATGGGAGATACGGGTTCTCTCGCACTTGGTGGAGCGCTTGGTGCTATTGCGATGATGACAGATCAAATGCTTATTTTACCGCTTGTCGGATTTATCTTCGTGATTGAAATGCTTTCAGTGATTATTCAACTCACCAGCAAGAAACTTCGTGGTGGCAAAAAGATCTTTAAAGCAGCTCCTATTCATCACCATTTTGAGGCATTGGAATGGGGTGAAAGTAAAGTAACGATGCGACTATGGATTGTTGGGGCATTTATGGGGTTTGTGGGAGTGATAATTTCGGTGTTTGGTTAGGGTTATGTTTGTTACCTGAGGCTCTTTACCGTATCATGGTCGCACATGAAACGCATTGCAATTAACGGGTACGGCCGCATTGGACGCAATGTGCACCGTCAGCTTTTGGAGCACTATTCAGATTCTGTAGAGGTTGTTGGTGTGAATGCTTCATCTACAGCAGAAATGAGAGCATATTTGCTCAAATTCGATAGTCTTCATGGAAAATTTAGCGGCTCAGTAGAGGTAAAAGATGATGATACGATGGTTGTAAATGGAAAAGACGTTCGTATTGTAAAAGAGAGAGACCCCGAAAAGTGTCCCTGGAAGGAGCTTGGTGTTGATATTGTTATCGAGTCCACTGGTCATTTTACCACTGCGCAAAAAGCTGGAGGCCATCTGGAGGCAGGTGCAAGCCGCGTTATTGTTACGGCTCCAATGAAGGATGACACGCCAACTTTTGTTCTTGGGATCAATGATGAGGGGCTCACCGGTGATATGTCAATTATCTCGAATGCGTCATGTACAACAAACTGTATAGCCCCTGTTATTAAGGTGATCCATGAAAAATTTGGCGTAAAGAATCTCCTTGTAAATTCTGTTCACGCATTTACAGCTTCGCAAAATTTATTGGATAACAAGGGCGAAGGCAATGATCTTCGACGTGCACGAGCTGCAACGCTTTCTATCATTCCCACAAAGACTGGAGCTGTGAAAGCCTGTGCAAAGATTTTCCCAGAGTTACAGGGTAAAATTGATGGAATGGCATTTCGTGTCCCTGTCCCAACGGTCAGCTGTTCCTATATGGCCTTTGTACTCGAGAAAGATGCTACTGTTGATGAAATCAATGCCACTCTAAAGGATGCTGCCAAAAAAGACCTCAAAGCAATTCTTGCAGTATGTGATGAGCAATGTGTTTCGATTGATTTCCAGACTGACCCACACTCATCTATTGTTGATGCGACGTTTACCAAGGTTGTCGATGGAAACACGGTACAATTGCTCAGTTGGTATGATAACGAGTGGGGGTATGCGATGCGTGTAACAGAACTCCTTCAGAAAGTTATTTCCTTCATGAAATAAAATGTCTAAAGCAAGCGCATGTCCGGCACCTACAAAGCCAAATCTCAACTGGCACCTGATGCATCACAGCGAAGCAGAGCATGATCTTCGCCATCTCATCGTCGATATCTCTCGTGCCTGTAAGTACATAAGTTACTCTATTCAAACTACAGAAGCAGGGCTTGCAGGGACCAAAAATGAATTTGGAGAAGACCAATTAGCACTTGATGTTCTTGCAGATAAAGAGATACGAGAATTTCTTTGTGAGTCTGGACTTGTGTGTTGCTATATATCAGAAGAACAACCGGATATTGTAGAACTGAACCCTGATGGTGAGTATTCCGTAGTGTTTGACCCTTTGGATGGATCATCACTCGTTGACGCAAACTTTGCAATCGGATCAATCTTCGGAATTTACAAAGGTGGAGACGTCATAGGCGCTACTCCACGAGAACAAGTTGCAGCACTCTATGTTCTGTATGGCCCACGCACACTCCTTGTATATTCAGTCGGTGATGGTAAGGGTGTTCATGAATTTATCCTCAACGATGTTGGGGAATTTGTCTTGCTGCGTGATTACCTTGGTATTGGTGATGTTGCAAAGAACTATAGCCCCGGAAATCTGCGCGCTATTACAACGAATGACGGTTACAAAAAAGCAGTCGATACATGGCTAGGCGAAGAGAAAACACTTCGATACTCAGGATGTATGGTCGCAGATATTCATCACATTCTTAGCAAAGGGCAGGGTGTCTTTACTAACGTAGGCGGTGGAGCTGATTCGAAGTATCCGGATGGCAAACTTCGTCATGTGTTTGAATGTGGACCGTTCGCCTTTCTTGCAGAAGAAGCAGGTGGAGCTGCTACAGATGGCACAACTGCGATTTTGGATAAAAAAATAACAGCAGTCGATCAGCGTACCCCGT
The DNA here is from genome assembly GCA_002436205.1 of Candidatus Peribacter sp. UBA6535. GTDB lineage: Bacteria > Patescibacteriota > Gracilibacteria > Peribacterales > Peribacteraceae > UBA2170. Next base: position 8,051 of record DJKT01000007.1, on the reverse strand, counting down.
TGATTATTGGATCAAAAAATGACGTAGAGTCTGTCTCGTCTCTTGTTGCTTAGTTCCAGTATGGTTCTTCCTGCAGTTTGTTTATAGCGACATCTAGTTGGATGTAGTCTTCGGTATCTTTGTCTTTTACTTTACCCTGCAATTTATAGAGCTTGCTCATGGTGCGGTAGCTCCCCCACGGGTAGTAGCGTACTCTTGGCTTTCTAAATGGCTTTGCCTTCGGCTTATCATCTGCATCATCCTTGGATTCTTTTTGAACTCGCGGCCATTGCCTAGGGACAGCATTTCCGTCCTTATCCCACTCCACAAGTCCGACAGCTGTTCTAGCATCTGGGTCTACGTAGACAAAGTCATCTGGCTGAAATTCGGTATCGCTCATGAAGCTATGATACATGATCTATCCTCTGAATCTTAAGGTCTTCGTACTTTTTATAGGTGTGTTCTATGTTCTTCTGGCTCCATTGATGGAGGGATCGGCTTCTTTGCATGGCTTTGATCCTCTTCGTGTGAGAATAATTCTTTTACAACAGAATGCTTACTTTCTTGGTATCGCAAAAATGCATAGAGAAGACACACCAAACTCCCTCCAAGTGTTCCGTACAGCCCGAAGTGAACCTGTAGGCGACTAAATTCGAACGTAAATTTTGTTAATACTGTCCAGATGGCAATTGTGAGTATTGAGGCAAGTAGTGCCGCCAGAAGCCTTACGATATCTCTGTTTCTTCTCTGGACAATTGGAGGACCTCCAGTAACCGGAACGAAGGTGATCAGAAGAATATACAGATGAAGAAGTAGGACAGTTAGACCTATAAATGAGGTAAAGAAGCCGAGCCCTGAATAGGTGATTACATCTCCTCCAAGCCACTCTCCTCCAACCCATGGGAAAAATACACTCAGGAACGCAGCAAGTGACGCTCCATTAAGAATTTTCTCCTCAAGGTCCAAGGCCATAATCTTTCGCAGTGCTCTATTTGGCATAGTGAAATCATAGCATTACACTCTTATTCGTGAAACTTGTAATCGATGCCAGAGAGGCTTTTGCCACAACCAAGGCCGGTAAGGGCCAATGGACAAAGGGATTTCTTGATGAACTCTCTCATCGAGATGCAGACCTCAAGGTACTAACACACACTTCTCAATCTATCGAAGGTTCAGCAGCATTTTCTGGGAAGTTACTGTGGCACATGGCTGCTGCAAAATATGTGAAAGTTTTGCAGTGCGATTATTACATAAGTCCGACAAGTTTTATTGTCCCCTACCTTCTCGGTAAGCGTGTTGCGTATGTTCCTATTGTTCATGACCTTATTGCCTTCCAAGGCGAACCACATGAAAAACGTGCAAAGTGTATAGAGAGGCTGCTGATACATAAAGCAATTATGAATGCTCGACATGTATGCACAGTAAGTGAGGCAACGCGCGCAGATCTTTTAGAAAAGTTCCCACGACTTTCTCCTAGCCACGTAACTGCGATTTACGCAGGTCCCATGCGTGAGGGCATGCCACTTGCAGACCCAGATCACAAAACAATACTTTGTGTTGGGACGCTTTGCCCTCGTAAAAATCAGGAGCGGCTTATACATGCGTATGCAAATCTCCCCAAGCAACTTCGGGCTCAATATAAGCTCGTACTTGTTGGTGCACGCGGGTGGGAAGATGCAGAGATCCTGCGACTCTCTAGAATTACAGACGGAGTCGAGTGGAAAAACTATGTATCTGATGATGAATATCAAAGACTCCTTTCTACAGCTACCGTTTTTGCATATCCATCACTTTATGAAGGATTTGGAATGCAAGTACTCGATGCTTTGCAACGGGGTATTCCTGTGTTGACATCAGACAAAGGAAGTTTGAAGGAAGTTGCTGGGAGCGCTGCGCATGTCGTCGACCCAGAGAGTGTAAGGTCGATTACCACCGGCTTGATTGCATTGCTTGAAAGTGCTGATTTAAGGCAGAATTTGGCATCTGAAGGGCCTGTTCAGGCGTCACGCTTTAGCTGGAAAAGAACTGTCGATTTTTTCTTAGAAGCCATACAAGGTGCCGTATAATAAAAGCGATGGTCCACTATAAGCGCGTCGGCATTACTGTGAAGTCCGGTCTTGAGGATAAGTGTCAGACTGTTGATGCTATAGTATCAATCGTCCAAGGTGCAGGTGCGCAGGTTTTTATGGATCCAAAACGTGCCGGTGGCATCGACTGTGCAACTGACTTACCGGAGTACAAGTCAGAGGATGAAATTGATTTACTTCTTGTTATAGGTGGAGATGGAACAATACTTAGGGCTGTACGTGAACTTTCAGATTGTACAACTCCTATTTTGAGTGTGAATCGCGGGCGAGTTGGATTTTTAGCTGAGACGGAGTTTGATGAAGCGCAAGATCTCATCCCAAAGTTTATTCATGGAGAGGGTGTGTTAGATGAAAGACAACTACTGAATGTAAAAGCAATGCGCGGATCTAATGAGATTATTTCAGGCTTCACTTTGAATGAAGCTGTTATTGCTCAGGGAACTATCGCCAGACTTGTTGACTTAGAGACGAGGGTGAATGACGAGCCACTTACCACGTTTCATGCAGATGGTTTGATCATCGCGACACCCACAGGATCCACAGCGTACAACTTAAGTTCCGGAGGCCCGATAGTCCATCCTAGTCTAGATGCAATGATCTTAACTCCCATCAGTCCGCATAGCTTTTCTCAAAAGCCTGTAGTGATTCGCAGTGATGCAAAAGTAGAAATTGTTGTGAAGACGAAGCAAAAGAAATATAAGGATACCGAAGTTATTCTCACACTTGATGGACAAGTCTATGTTGCTCTCGAAGGAGAGGATGTTATTACAATTACCCAGGATGCACGTTGTGTGAAATTTTTGCGTCGTAAGCAAGACACATTCTTTGGAACGCTACGCAATAAACTGAAGTGGGGTGAGCGGGTGGATTAATTACGACTGGTCAGATCTTTTCTTCGCTGAATTCCTCTTTCGAGTATTTGCTGGATGTTTTCTTGTGTACTTCCTTTCCCCCAAAAATCTCTGATGCTATAGGATTCTACAGGGTCAACTCTCGACACTGGTTGTGATGGTAATAGGATTTTAGAACCTTGACTTGAAAGTGGAAGTGCATTTAACCCAACTGAAATATTTTTTATTACGGGGTGCATTCCACTTTTCAGCGTTTCTTCAATTGGAACCATAGAAAAAAAGACTACTAGAGAAGATCTATGAGTGATAATTGCTTGTGCTACTGCAGAATACAACTTGTTGCTTGTTGCCTCTAACACAAAACATGCTACCACATCTCCAGAAAGTACAATTGTTGGACTGATTGCGACGCCTAAATCTTCAGGAATTATTTGTACGTCATCAAGTTCGCCAATACGTTCTGCAGCCTCACTCCATTGGGATGATACATCCATCATTGCATCAGTAAATTCATCAGTGTTATGCGAAGGGCACACTTGATCTTGTGAAACATCTTCTATAACTGTAGTTGTAGTCAATCTCGTGCTTTTCATACTAGTATTTTCCCTATATATAGCGGAAAATCAAGTACGGGTGATCATTTCTTCTCTGCCCGGCCCTGTCCCAATAAATCCAACTGAAACACCTGTTTCTGCTTCGATTCTCTTTATGTATGCTTGAGCGCTTTCCGGGAGTTTATCAAACGACGTAATTCCAGCGGTGTTTGATTTCCAGCCTGCAAGTTCTTCGAGCTTTCCATTGATCATCACAGGGATCACTTCTTCTTCGTCGAGGACATCAAGTTTTGTGACATTCCAGTGCGTAAACCCATTTGTAGCATTTGCAATATTGAGTTGGTCGATATTTAGCCACCCTGTTCTGCGTGGTCGACCGGTTGTTGAACCATATTCCCCTCCTCGCTCACGCAGTCTCTCTTGCGCGCCACCTTCTGCCTCTGTATCAAACACTCCTTCTCCTACTCTCGTGCAGTAGGCTTTGGCAACTCCGATGCAAGACGTAACACACATAGGCGGAAGCCCCAGCCCTTGCAGTGCTCCTGCGAGTGTTGTTGAAGAACTGGTGACAAATGGATACGTTCCATGATCGATATCGAGAAGGACTGCTTGTGCACCTTCAATCAAAATACTTTTACCGGTCGTGCGTGCTTCTGAGAGATACGCAACAGTATCTATAATGCAGTGGCCAATTTTTTCCTGAGCTTCTGCAATATTCTTTAGCTCTGTCTCAACATCCACGTCTACGCCGTATATTTTCTTGATACTTGAAACTCGGCTCTGCATCTCTTTCGAAAGATCTTTCCCTAGACGTTCCATACGAACGCCTGTGCGGGCGGCTTTGTCCATATAGGCAGGGCCGATTCCCCTCTTGGTTGTTCCGATTGGCTGCGGTCTACTTTCTTCCAGAGCTCCATCAACTTCTTTGTGATAATCAAAGACAATGTGTGCAGCGTTTGATATATGGAGTCTATCCAAGATAGAAATTCCATGACCTTCCAGTGTCTCGATTTCTTTCATCAACGTAGGTAGGTGAATAACAAGACCGGACCCAAGTACTATCTGCTTGCCCTCATGAAGGCACCCGGATGGCATCAGATGAAATACATGCTTCTCCCCTTCTACAACTATCGTGTGTCCGGCATTGGCTCCACCACAGGCACGAGCAATAACGTCGTACTCACTTGCGAGAATATCGACGATTTTCCCCTTCCCCTCATCTCCCCACTGTGCCCCAATTACGGAAGTTACTGGGCCAAGGGAGGATTGAATGCCGCTCACAGAACTATTGTACTGGCAGCTTCATAAAAGGAAAGCTTTTTACTTGTTTTTCCTTTTAGTGATCTGTATAAATGTCCGGCAATTTACTTATCTAGCCTATGTTTAGAAAATCTGAAACACTACCATTCGATGTAGATCTACTCCAGCACGTACCGCAAATACGTGGAATTGGCTCTTTCAGGAGTAACGGTGGTGAAGTTGTGGTGAATCTAATAGATGGGCGTAAAGTTGCTTTCGAGGCTACGCTAGAGCAAGTTCAGAGTGAGATAGCCAATGATGGTAATGCACTATCTCCAACTGAGACTTCAGTCTAATTGCCCCTTCTCACATTCTATAACTAGCCCTCTGCACCATTTGTGTGCCTTGGAGTTGTTGTTAATTTTTACAACAGCATCCCTCCCATCTGGACCACTAAAGAGTGCTAGATGTGGCTCGAAGTTTGCAACATCTGACATGAGCGTATTGCCTTCAGGGATATAGGGTGGATTGCTAATGATAATGAATGGTTCTTTTAGATCTTTAATCGGCTCTAATAAATCTCCATGCCGAAAGTCAATGCGACCTGTAACCCCATACTTCTCAGCATTTTGCTTCGCAACATCGAGTGCATCTTTGCTGATGTCTGTCGCTATAATCCTCTTGTCAGTTTCTAGTGCAAGTGTAACTGCGATACATCCGCTGCCAGTACAGACATCGACTATGGTTTTTGCTTCTGCGAGATCCCCAAGCTTCATAGCAGTGCCTATAATCTCTGAATCAAGTTCTCGGATGCGGTCTTCTCCGTCTTCGAGAAAATCCATGAAGAGATCAATCAATCTTTCTGTAGATGGCCGTGGAATAAGGACCTTGTTGTCCACATAGAAATCCCTTCCGTAAAAGTCTTGCTTGTTTGTAATATAGGAAACGGGTTCGTGGTTCTTTCTCCGTTCGATCCTCTCTTCCCACCCGGAAGTATCAATTTCGCCTTCCGGATGTGCCACTAGCCACTCGCGGGATTTGTCTAATAGATCCGCCAGAAGGATCTCCGCATCCAATCTATCAATTCCCGATGACTTGAGTGCTTCTTCTACTGTCATGCGGGTATCATACGGGAGATGGCTCGCATTGGAATCGATTGTCGGTTTGCTTCTCTGAGTGTGGGGCTTGGTACCTATACGAGGAATATTGTTAAAAACCTCTTGGAAGTGTCAGATGATACGTTTGTGCTGTTTGTTCGATCGGATGATGAAGAGTGGCTTTCTGATTTGAGCTCTAAGAATTACGAATTAAGAATTACGAATTATGATCACTACTCATTTGCAGAGCAGATTCACTTTCCTAGATCAATTAAAAAATCAAAAGTAGATCTTCTCTACGCTCCTCATTTTAATGTTCCGTATTTCTGCCCTGTTCCTTTCGTTGCAACTGTTCATGATCTCATTTTACATCGTTACCCGAACCATGCATCATTCATCAAAAGACTCGCCTACAGAATCGTAATCAGTCGAACTGTTCGAAAGGCCAAAAGCCTCATTGCTGTAAGTGCATTTACAATGAACGAGATTAAAGAGATGTACGGGTCACTCGTCGCGAAAAAAACAGTTGAGATAACAGAGGGGTTTGATTCATCATTACAGGAAACTGATGACCCAGATGTTTTGAGTTTTTATGATCTAAAGCCTGGATATTTTTTGTATGTAGGGACTGCGAAGCAACATAAGAATGTACAAATGCTCATAGATGCACATGCAAAAGCGTGCATCAGCACCCCCTTGATTGTAGTCACGAATGGTAAAGAGGTTGAGACACTTAAAACTCATGGAGGTGTAAGGGTTTTACTCGGCATAGAAAACGATGAATTAGCAACGCTATACTCCTGCGCTGGATGCTTTGTAACAGCCTCTCTTTATGAAGGGTTTTGCCTGCCCATTTTGGAAGCACGCGCATGTGGGTGTCCCGTCATTGCCTCGAATACATCTGCAATACCAGAGGTTGCAGGTGCACACGCTCTACTTGTCGACCCGACAACAGATTCGCTTGCTGGGGCTTTTAAAAATCCTCCTACGCTGTCTGACCCTCCGGACAAAAAATATAATTGGAGCCAGTCAGCCGCGCAATTAGCTGATATACTTGCTTCCTAAATTATGGATAAACTCTCCCACCTCATTCCTCGGGTTCTCAGTAAGCGTGGACTTAAAGACGAGGCATCAGCCTCGTATGTAACCTACATAGCACATCAGTGGATTCAGGAAAATCTGCCAACGCAGAGTGTGCATTTGAGAGTCACAAAGAATAGCAAAACAACTTTGCATATTGAATCAGATCATCCTATTGCTTCTCAGGAGCTTTCTCAGTGTAAAGAGGAGCTAGTAGCATTCTTAAGTGGTCATGATGGAATTGATATTCATGAAATCGTCATTTCTCGGTCTATTTCTCTTGCATAGCGCATCCAGAGCCCCTAAACTCTGCGAGCTTTATGTTAAGAATTCGACTCCAAAGAACCGGTAATAAGAACAATCCCACATTTAGACTTGTGGTGACAGAAAAGAGTAATGCAGCAAAAGGAAAATCGTTAGAGCTTTTGGGTCACTATTTGCCAACAAGAGACCCCGTTACATTCGAATTTAATAAAGAACGCATCGATCACTGGATCAAAAATGGTGCGATTCCTACAGATACTGTAGCCAGACTTCTTGCAAAAGAGGGTATTAAGGGACTTGAGAAGTACATGGAGCGCTATACAAAGCAAAAGAAGCGTAAAGAAGTAGAAAAAGAGCCTGCAGCAGCACCTGCCGATGAGGCGCCTAAAGATGAAGAGAAGCCTGTAGAAGAAGCTCCAAAAGAAGAAAAGAAGGAGGAAGAAGCTCCAGCCGATGAGCCAAAGGAAGAGGAAGAAAAGCCTGCTGAAGAGCCAAAGAAAGAGGAAAAGCCAGAGGAGAAAGAAGAATCCTCCTCCGCAGATGAGGCTACGGAGGATAAAGATGACAAGAAAGAAGCAGACGCCTAAACTACCATCGTATGTCAGACGACACTTCTACAGACCAACCGGGATATGCCTTTCTCAAGTATGTACTTGAGGCAATTATCGCTGATAAAGATCAACTTATTATAGAACAACAGGAGGATGATTTAGGAGTACTGCTTACGGTTAAAGTAAGTGACAGTGATATGGGAAAGCTCATTGGAAAGAGTGGACAAACCATCAAAGCTCTACGAACGCTACTCCGTATCGTTGGTGGAAATGTAGATAAACGTGTTAATCTTAAAGTGCTCGAGCCTGCCTAAGCGCTCATTCCCCCTTATTTTATGCTGAGAGATCT
>DJKT01000014.1 GCA_002436205.1 Candidatus Peribacter sp. UBA6535 | reverse complement strand
GCAGTGGGCAAAATTGGGAGTGCACATAGGCGTTATAGTTCCAGCGAATAAAATTGATTTTGAGGAGAAGCTACTTTCACGTGAATATGATGTCTTACTTTTTGGTCAATCACTTTTGGATAATCTTGATGCATATCCATACTGGCATAGTTCGGGTATGCAAAAATTAACAGACAGCAAATTTGATTTACGCATTGATGCCTACAACCTTTCCCAGTACAGCTCCATAACAGCTGATGGACTTTTGGAAGTTATACGGGAAACAGGTGATGACAAAGAGCGACAAGAAGCACTCTCTGAGCTACAAGAAACGTTGAAAGACGATGTTCCAGCCATTTTCCTCTATTCCCCATACTACGCATTCGCCTATCATGAGGAAGTGAAAGGAATGGAGTTAGGAGCTCTCTCGCTTCACTCAGATCGTTTCACAACGCTACATAATTGGTATCTCAAGGAGGAATTAATCTTTAAGCCGGGGAAAAGTTGGTGGTCGTTTTTCCCGTCGCTATTTTCTCTTAAATAGTTGATCCTGCCCATTTATTGCCAATTTAGGCAATATTTGGTCTGGAGATTGTCCATAAAACTTTACCCTTGACGAAACGGAGCAGCTTCCCTAAAATCTCTCGGCAAATTTTGAAATACTATGGAAGTACTCCTACTCGAAGATATCCCCGGCATTGGAAAGAAAAACGACCTCCTTCTGGTCGGTGATGGCTATGCCCTAAACTGCCTTCTGCCTCGCAGACAGGCTCTTATCGCGACTCCTACTGTCCGCAAACGTTACGCTGAGATCATTCGCAAGCGTGCACTCGAGCGTCAGACAGAAATTGAGAGTAAGCAGAGTGCTGCTGCAGCTGTTGCAGGTAAGAAGATTAGCTTCACTCGCAAAGCGACAAAGACTGGAAAGCTCTATGGAGCAATCACAGAGAAGATTATTGCAGAAGCTCTCAAGGAGCAGCACAAGATTGATATTGAAGAATCCGCTATCTCTATCGCAGATCAGATTAAGGCTCTTGGAGAGCACACAGCGCACGTCGAGGTTGCAGGTCGTAAAGAATACCTGACAGTGGTTATAGATCAGGAGAAGTAAGTAGCCTAGTAGTCTTTTACTCAGTAGAATACTGGCGTGGGCCAGTAGCTCAGTTAGGTTAGAGCACCAGACTTATAAACTGGCGGTCGGCGGTTCAAATCCACCCTGGCCCACCAAAATAACTCCCTCATACAGTTGCACAACTTCTGTTTTCGTGGATAATGAACTGTTGCAATGGATGCATTATTTCCAATAGCCGGCTGGAGTGCTTTAGTGTTAATTCTAGAAGGAATAATGTGGCACATCTTCTTTCGCAAAACTGTTCGTATCTGTTTTTTAAACGAGCCTGACCTGCTCCTATCACGCTACTTTACCATAGGTGTTTTACGTGTGATGGCCATTGTCCACGCTAGCATTATGATTGCAGCCATTATCATTACCTATACCGTACTATGGTAATAGCAAGAGATTGTTCTACGCGGGCAGACTTAGACTTTCAGGGAAAGCACTCTGGAGAAAACTTTGAGTTGCAATTTCATCAGCACTGGGTTCGACTTGTGTGGCCTGTTGCAAAGCTCTTTGTATGGAACACGATTATCCTAGGGACTGGATATTGCGTATTTGTTATGACAAATATTACTGATGACTTCACCCGTAGAATCGCACTTGTATTTCTTACGGTTTTCTTTGTGTTGGCACAGTTTGAAATTATTACGAGGTTATATAGGTACCTCCTATACCTGATTATCATCACTGATAAAAAGTGTCACCGGATCAAAAAGACATTACTGACAACAGATGACCACATCAGCATTGATCTTTGGATGGTCCAGGATATACAAAAGTGTCAAAACGGTATTCTGCAAAATCTCCTTGGTTACGGTACGATAATACTTGAGGCGCAAGAAACTGTGTTACGCCTTCATTTTACACCCAATGTTGTAAAGAAGTATGAGAGAATGATGCACTTACGAGAGCAAGCTCGCGGACAAATGGGATACATCGGTGGAAAAAAGATAAAAGAAGTAAAGCAAAAGCTGTTTGATGCAAAAGCAATACACGCATAAAGAGGCCCCTCCGGAAGGAACCTCTTTATTGCACTGTATTTAAAGGATAGAACCTGCGTATACAAGTAGTACTCCAATAGCTACTGCTGCAATCCCTCCGAATGTAATGGCTGCATCATTCTTAACCCATTTCTTCTTTAGATTGATAGCAGTCTGTGGCCACCAGCAGTACATAAGACCTTTTAAGAATACGAGCCACGCAATGAGGATAACGAGACCGTCTGGCTCTGCACTAACTTCATAATCCTCAATAAGTACTAGTGCTCCTAGAATTGCCATAAAAACTCCGATGACACGCATTTGAACATCATCCTTAAATGCTTTGTCTATCCACTTCATTGTTTGCTTGCTGTAAAAAAGAAGTGGTAAACCGACGATGAGTTCTATTATGCCGATGGTGTATGCGAATGTAGTAAGTTCCATAGAGTGGTGGGTAGTATTACGGTATTATATGTCTATTTTCCCTATAAACTCCAGAGCTTCTTTCTTGGTGGATATTTCTTTCTTGTTTTGCGCTTCATATAGGGCTCGAAGTATATTCCCTACCTTTTCTCCCGGCTGAATTCCTAGTTCTACCATTACCTCATCTCCACTAAGGAGGGATTTTTGCGGACGGGGATTTGCATCCAGGAATGCGTTATAGTCTTTGATGATACTTTCATACAAATCAAACACACTAGGGGTTGTCCCTGCAATGTCTAACCAAAATACCTGAAGAAGCTCTATAAACCACGGATGGTAATACCAGTGGTGCTTCCGTGATTCATCTATTGATCCAAATGTACCCATCATCATATGGTGCTCTATTAGCCAACAGATCTTATCTCTTCTTGATGCTGGGAATTGCAGTGAGCCTAAGACAGTTTTTGCAATTTCTCCTCCTCGTGTCGCGTGCTCGTTAAACTTTATGCGCTCACTATCAATGGAGAACGTAACAGGCTTACCGATGTCGTGGAGAAGAGCTGCCCAACGCGTGTCCGCCCCGTGATCATCTGTAAATGAACCTATAACTTGCATCGTATGATCCCAGACATCACCTTCGTTGTGTGCTTTGGATGGCTGTGCAACACCCTTACATGCATGGAGCTCTGGCAAGAGGTGTTCAATGACATCAGTCTCCCAGAGGTCTTCGAATGCTATCTCTGGGTGTGGCCCGAGTAGTATTTTTTCTATTTCTCGAAGTCTTCTTTCTCCTGAGAGTACACTTATTAACTTTGCATTTTCATGGAGAGCCTTAAATGTATCTGGGTGATATTGGCCTTCTATGAGTGAGCGAAATCGAATGACACGAAGCAGTCGGAGTGCATCATGCTGTAAACGAATATTGGGATCTCCGATAATGCGAACCAGCTTTTCACTCAAGTCCTTCTCCCCTTCGTACGGATCAAATATTTCAGAACTTATGGGGTTCCAGTACAGAGCATTGATTGTGATGTCTCGACGAGATGCATCATGCTCTCTATCAGTAAATTTGACGGATTCAGGAAACCTCCCATTACTGAGCTCATGCTCTTTGCGATATGTTGTTATTTCAAATGTATGTCCTTGCAGCGAAACTACAATTGCTCCGAGTGCAGCTGCCGTATCATCAAACTTTTCAAAGAGCGCAGAAATCTGGTCTGGATGAGCACTTGTGGCAATATCAATATCATCCGGAATCTCTTCTAAAAACATATCTCTAACACAGCCTCCAACCCACCAAGCCTGAAACCCCGCATCTAGTAGAACTTCGCAGACGCGGTAGCCCTGCTCTCCATGTGGTGTGCCAAGAGTTCTATCGATGATTTCTTTTGAGAGTGCCATGGTAGAATATCCCCATGTTACACTTTGCTGTCGCCGGTGTCCCGCGGTCTACTCCTGGAAAATCGGGAACGATAGAAGGGTTAAAGCACGCACATTCTCTAGGAATTACAGCTATGGAAATGGAGTGGGTGCAGAGAGTTCCAAAAAACGAGGAGCACATTGCAAATATTAAATCTACTGCTGAAGAACTCGGAATGTATTTGACTGTACATGCACCATATTTCATTAATTTGAATGCAATTGAGGAAGAAAAGTTGGAAGCCTCGAAAATTCGTATTTTGGATGCAATGGAAATGGGGCAACTAGCAGGGGCTCATTCTGTATGTGTTCACCCTGCGTTTTACCTAAAAATGGATCCAGATGAAGTGTATGACAATGTCTACAGAGCAACTGATGACATTATGAAAAGAGCACAAAAAAAAGGTCTAACAATCAACCTAGGCTTTGAAACTATGGGAAAAGTTACACAATTTGGTACGATTGAGGAGGTGCTAAAGCTTTCGAAAGAATTTGGTATCTATCCGACAGTAGACCCAGCGCACATGCATGCGAGGACAAATGGGCAGTGGAATACTGTTGATGAATGGAATGCGATGTTTGATTTGTATGAGAAGTATCTCGGCAAGAAATCACTAAAATCTGTCCACATGCACTACTCGGGAATTGAATATACAGAGAAGGGCGAGCGCAGGCACTTGCCACTTAAAAAGAGTGATGCAAAATGGAAAGACTTTCTTAATGTCCTTAAGAAACGGAAGATTGAGGGAACGGTAGTGTGTGAATCTCCTCTTTTAGAATCAGATACTTTATTGATGCAAAAGGCGTTCAAAAAACTGTAGACTGATACCAATTACATTCTTCATCTTACTATGAATCTTGCAATTAATGGATTTGGTCGCATTGGGCGCCAGGCACTTCGGATCATTCAAGAAAAGAACCTGCCTATCAATGTAGTTTTAATCAATGATCTAACTGATGCAGAGACTCTTGCGCATCTCTTTGAATGGGATAGTACGTATGGACATCATGAGTGTGGTGATGCTTGCTACAAAGATGGAATGCTTACAACTGAGCATGGGCAAATTCGCGTAACTGCATCGAAAGATCCTTCTACACTTCCACATAAAGAACTCGGAGTTGATGTTGTCCTTGAATGCACTGGAGTATTTCGCACTCGAGATTTAGCTGCTGCCCATCTACAGGCAGGTGCAAAAAAGGTTATTATCTCCGCTCCTTGCAAAGACACGCCAGATGCAACATTTGTTATTGGAGTAAATGAAGGTTCGTATGATCCAGAAAATCATCACGTTGTTTCAAATGCTTCTTGTACTACAAACTGTATAGCTCCTCTGGCAAAAGTTTTGCATGACAGCTTTGGAATCAAGCATGGATTTATGACAACAATTCATAGCTACACAAACGACCAAAGGTTGCTGGATCTTCCGCATAAAGATTTGCGTAGAGCCCGAGCTGCAGCCGAAAACATCATTCCAACGACTACGGGTGCTGCTAAGTCTGTAGCACTCGTTATTCCGGAACTTGAGGGGAAACTCGATGGTATTTCTGTGCGAGTTCCAACGCCTACAGGAAGCATTACAGACCTTGTATGCTCCGTAGAAAAAGATGCTGATGCAGATGCTATAAACGCAGCTCTTAAGACTGCAGCCGAGGGACCTATGAAAGGCGTGCTTGGTTTTGAGGAGCGCCCACTCGTTCTTAAGGACTTCGTCGGAGACCCACGTAGCTCAATTATTGATGCTCAAAATACGAAGGTCCACAAGGAGGGTAATGAGACGCTTGTAAAACTACTTTCTTGGTACGACAACGAATGGGGGTACAGCTGTCGCCTTGTAGAGCTTGCACAGATGATGGGAGAAAAGCTTTAGTCTTCCTTCTTCTCTTCGTCGACAACCTCAGCATCAACTACTTTTTCACCAGCATCGTCTGCTGCTGAGTTTTCTCCTTCTGGTTGCTGCTGTGCTGCATCGTAGACTATTTTACCAATCTCTTGTGCCTCGGTTGCAAGTTCTTCTGTAGCAGTTTTGAGGTCCTCTACTGATGCATCCTCTTTACCCATAAGGTCTTTGAGGTCTGAAATCTTCAGGTTGATCTTCTTTTTAAGATCGTCATCAATCTTTGCATCATGCTCTCGCATCTGCTTTTCGAGATTAAACACGAGTGCGTCTGCATTATTACGAGCATCCACTGATTCTTTCTTTGCCTTGTCTTCCTCTGCATGCATCTCAGCATCTTTCTTCATTTGCTCAATCTCATCATCAGAGAGGCCTGTAGAACCTTGAATGGTAATGTGCTGTTCTTTTCCGGTTCCCTTATCACTAGCTTTTACACTAAGTATTCCGTTGGTATCTATATCAAAGGATACTTCTATTTGTGGAAGTCCACGAGGAGCTGGAGCAATTCCATCAAGAATGAACCTCCCGAGCGACTTGTTATCTGCAGCCATCTCGCGCTCTCCTTGTACTACATGAATTTCTACTGATGGCTGGTTGTCCGCTGCTGTAGAGAAGATCTGACTCTTCGTTGTTGGGATCTTTGCATTACGCTCAATAAGCTTTGTCGCTACTCCTCCAAGAGTTTCGAGACCAAAGCTAAGAGGAGTAACATCCACTAGTACAATATCTTTGTCGATATCTCCTCCCATAACACCAGCTTGGATGGCAGCTCCAATGGCTACTACTTCATCGGGGTTCACACCTTGATGCGGCTCTTTACCAAACATCTCTTTTACTTTTGCTTGTACAGATGGCATACGCGTCATTCCTCCGACAAGTACTACTTCTGTGATATCACCTTTCGAAATGCCAGCATCTTTAATAGCAGCTTCACAAGGCTTTACAGTTCTTTCAACTAGTTTTTCTACAAGTCCTTCGAGTTTCGCACGACTGAGTTTTAGGCTTAAGTGCTTTGGACCGGAGTCGTCAGCTGTAATAAACGGAAGGCTGATTTCTGTCTCTGTCTGTGAGCTCAGCTCAATTTTGGCTTTTTCTGCTGCTTCTTTAAGTCTCTGCAGCGCTATATTGTCTTTGGAAAGATCTACTCCTTGGTCTTTTTTAAATTCATCAAGAAGCCACACAATAATTTCTGAATCGAAGTCATCTCCACCAAGTTGTGTATCACCATTCGTTGAAAGTACCTCGAATACTCCTTCTGCCATATCAAGAATAGAGACGTCGAAGGTTCCTCCACCAAGGTCATAAACGGCAATCTTTTGTTCTGACCCTTTATCAAGACCGTACGCAAGTGCTGCTGCAGTTGGCTCGTTAATGATGCGTTCCACTTCGAGCCCTGCGATTTTGCCCGCCTCTTTCGTTGCTTGGCGCTGGGAATCATCAAAATACGCCGGAACAGTAATCACCGCTTTTGAAACGGTTGTTCCTAGGTATGCTTCTGCATCTTTCTTCATTTTCTGAATTACCTTCGCACTTACTTCTTGTGGAAGCATTTCCTTTCCATTTACTTCGATTACTGCACGTTCCCCTTTTCCTGATTTTACAGTGAATGGCATCTGCTGCGCCTCTTTTTGGAGCTCTTTGTAGCGCCTTCCTATAAATCTCTTTGCAGAGAAGATTGTCTTATCATGATTGGTAACAGCTTGTCTTTTAGCAGCGATCCCTACGAGCACTTCGTCATCTTTGTACCCTACAACAGATGGCGTTGTGCGGCTTCCTTCAGCGCTAGGGATAACAACAGGTTCTCCGCCTTCAATTACAGCCATACAGCTGTTTGTTGTTCCTAAATCGATTCCAATAATCTTAGACATGGTTGTGCTTAGTAAATGGTTAAATTAGCACTCGGGATTTTAGAGTGCCAACCCCAAGAGGTCAACGGAATTTTAGCGGAAAAAGCGGTGTTTCCCTATACTACGCGCATGTTTTTAGATGAAGCGCAAATCACGGTAACCGGTGGATCCGGTGGCAATGGCTGCGTCTCTTGGCGTCGGGAGAAGTATGTATCCAAAGGAGGCCCGGATGGAGGTGACGGTGGTAAGGGCGGAGGAATATACATTCAGGCAGACCCAAATACAGATACTCTTAGTGACTACAGGTCTGTAAAAGTTTTTAAGGCGCAGAAGGGTGGAAATGGAGAAGGTCGAGATAAACACGGCAAAAATGGGGATGATCTCTTACTTGTTGTGCCTCCGGGTACTCAAGTTCTAGAAGATGGAAACGTTATCGCTGATTTAAAAGAGGATGGCGAAGAAATACTGGTGCTTAGCGGTGGAAGAGGCGGATATGGGAATGCCCACTTTAAGGGGCCTACCAGACAGAGGCCGGATTTTGCAGAAAAGGGAGAGCCTGGGGACTTAAAAGAAATTACTTTGGAGTTGAAACTTGTCGCTGATGTCGGGATCATTGGATACCCAAGTGTCGGAAAATCTACACTGATCTCTGTGATCTCCGCTGCAAAACCAAAGATTGCAGACTATCCATTTACAACTCTTGTACCAAATCTCGGAGTTGTTGACGTTGATGATAGGTCGTATATCGTCTGTGATGTCCCCGGTCTCATCGAAAAAGCATCAGAAGGCAAGGGTTTGGGGCACCAGTTCCTAAAACACATTGAACGCTGTGGTGTACTCCTGCATATGTTGGATCTATCACGCGCTATGGTTGGTGGTGAGATTGATTCTGTTAAGTTGATTGATGATTACATTGCTATCCGGAAAGAATTAGAAGTATATTCTGCAATGCTTGGAGAGAAGCAGGAAATTGTTGTTATCAATAAAGCAGACCTCACAACAGAAAGTCTTGATCCTCTTGTGAAGGATCTAGAAAATGCAGGGATCGCCGTTCATTCTGTCATATCAGCAGCTGCACACATGGGCGTCGAAGACCTTACGAAACATCTACTTACCGTCGTTCTTGGTTCTCGGAAGAATCAGCCAGAGGAAATCGAAGAGGATATCGTACTAAAGCCTCATCTTAATGAAGAGCGCATGGGGTCGTATAA
>DJKT01000045.1 GCA_002436205.1 Candidatus Peribacter sp. UBA6535 | reverse complement strand
AAGAGGAGGAGGAAGAAGAAGAAGAAGAAGAGGAAGACGATACGAATGCTAAGGATTAAGTCGTCTGCTCATCCTCTACAACCTTCCACCGCACTTCAGATTTCAACCTCCCCGGTAACGCAAAGCCGGCTGCCTTTTTGTGTCCCCCGCCATCAAACTTGCTTGCCATTTCTGCGACATCAACATCATCACGCAGTGTACGAATAGAACCTTTTACTTTGCCGTCACGCTCGGAAAGAATCATGGAAAAGCGCATGCCTGGAACTGCATTAAGATAATCAATAGCCCCCGTAAGAGCAGTGTGGTCTGCGCCGGTAGCTGCAAAGTCTCCTTTGGTTACGGCAGAAACTGCACCTCCTTCTTCTGTAATAGAAATCTTTTCCAGCACCCTACCCCAGAGCTTTAGTGTAGAAAGCTCTGCCGTGCGGAACACATGTTTTACTATCTCTTGCTGATGTGCACCTGCACGCAGAAGCCTCGCGACTGTACGGTACACAGCAACAGAGGTATTACTATGTAAGAGTCCACCAGTATCTGTATAGACACCTGTTAAAAGAGCTGTGGCAATATCTGGAGTAAGCTGCCAGTCAAGAACATCTGCAATTTCTACAACAATCTCACAGGCAGAAGCTGCATCCGGATCTACCATATTGATACGAGCAAAGTTCGTATTGGTTGGATGGTGATCAATATTGATTGACTGTGTACTTTCAGAAAAAAGATCTGGGTGTGACTCGTGCAAGCCTGTCAGTTTTGGTTCTGCTGAATCAAGAAAGATCAGAACATCCCCATCACGCACCTGTGGCTCATGCGTAACGCGCTCAGCCCCCGTAAGAAACTGCAATGTATCTGGAGCCTCATCCTTACAAATAGTCAGTACTGTTTTCTCTGGATAAGCACCCTCAAGAAGTAACGTCATACCCAGTAAAGATCCCATGGCATCACCATCAGGATTCGCATGGCAAAAGACGAGAATGCGAGACGCTCCAGATAGGAGATCTGCACTCTTTCGTATGTCATCACGATTCAACATAAGGATATGATGATACGTGCATTGCCGAAGTTGCATCAACGATCACGTATTGCAGAAATATTCTTGTAATGTGTTACGACAAAATGAAGAGAGAACTTTGCAGTGCACTACGTGTGATGCACAAGGGTAGAACGCCTCACAAATCACTCATTTCTCTTTCTAGCAAATCATCCACCTTTCCACCTCGCTGTGATCGAGTATCGATGCGAAAGCGAAGTTCTGGAATGCGTTTGCGGTAGATTTTACCAAGGGATTTTTTAAGTAACGGTAACTTCTTCTCTAAAAATTCCAATGCTACTTCTGGTTTTTCCAGAGCCGAAATATAGACCGTTGCATACGAGAAATCCTCTGATACCTCCACTTCGGTAATCGAGATCATTTTGCACACATCAGGGCAAGACTGCACTACAGGAGCAATAACCTCACGTACAACGGATGCCAACATCTTTGGACGTTTTCCCATATGGATATAGTTAACTGCGAACTGTTACCTGTTACAAGCCAATTTCCGATATACTCCCATCAATGTCCATGCCTCCCTATCGTGTCATCTTCGCCGGCACCCCGGATATTGCAGTGTCCTCCCTACAAGGATTGATTGATGACCCTGCCTTTGATGTTCAGCTCGTCATCACGCAACCGGATAAACCTGTAGGAAGAAAAAGGATCATTCAAGAGCCACCAGTAAAAACCTGTGCAAAAAAAGCTGGCATCGAAGTGTTGCAACCAGAAGACATCAACAAAGAATATCCAGATATCGATCACGATTTTCTTGTGGTGGTTGCATACGGGCAAATATTGAAAGAGGAAATTCTGAATGCGCCAAATATCGCGCCTGTAAATCTTCATCCTTCTCTCCTGCCAAGATGGCGCGGGCCCAGTCCAATGAAAAGTGCAATTCTTGCCGGGGATACAGAAACAGGTGTAACCATTCAACGCATAGTAAAAAAGCTAGATTCCGGACCAATTCTCAGCCAAGTCATTACTCCAATCGAAGAAGGAGAAACTATACGCTCATTGCAAACTCGTCTGGAGAAAGCAGGAGCATCTCTTCTACTTGATACACTCAATAAACCACTCGAAGAAAAACCGCAAGATGAGGAGCGTGTTACATTGTGTTACAAACTCAAAAGATCCATGGGAAACGTTGACCCACAAAAGATGACTGCGGAAGAAATAGATAGACATGTACGAGCTCTCGTCCCCTGGCCCGGCGTGCGTACTACTATTGAAAATCAGGAAGTAAAACTTCTAGAAACATCGCTTATACCAACAGAAAAGTCCATCCCATTGCAGTGCACAGATGCAGATGTACATATTGTAATGCTGCAGCCCTCTGGGAAAAAACCAATGAGCGGACAGGCATGGCAGAGAGGACGTAATTAAAGGTATACTTCACTAACCCTCCCATGATCCAAAAGGTTTTCATCCTACTTTTACTCATCGCGATGCCGATATCCGGTTTCGCGCAAGTAAACGAAGCTGATATTGATGGAGACGGACTTTTAAATACCGAAGAAGACAAAAATGGCGACGGCATCGTCAACTCTGGAGAAACAGATCCATTCAACGCAGATACGGATGGTGGAGGTGAAGCAGATGGATCGGAGATGACTGCGGGGAGAAATCCATTTGATAGAAGTGACGATATGACCTACGACCTCGATAACGATGGACTTACAAATAACCAAGAAGACAATATTGGTACAGATCGCACAAATCCTGACACCGATGAAGACAGTATCAACGATAAAGACGATCCCTTTCCATTAGATAATGCCTACAGACAAGACAGTGATAGCGACGGATTGCCCGATGCATATGAGATAGAGAACAATTTGGAACGCGATAAGCGGTCTGATGCGCAAGAAGATTCCGATGGAGATGGCTTGAGCAACTTAGAGGAATTTATTGAAGGAACAGATATCTTCAATCCCGATACCGATTTGGATGGTATAGAGGATGGCGAAGAAGTCGAAGAAGGGAGTGATCCTTTAGAAAACCCCTGCCTCTTCCACGCAGGCCCTACAGAAGTCTTGCACGACCTCGAAGATCACTGGAGCAAGCCCTATGTCATTCCTCTGCAAGAAACAAAGATCGGCGAGGAGGGGCCGCGTATAGTCTCCGGTTACTGGTCCGAGCTGGGTGCAATGCTTCGACCAGACCGGAATATTAGTCGATATGAACTGCTCAAAATTGTGTTACTGGGAAGTTGCATAACACCAGATCCTGCAACTGATAGTGGTGATTTTAGTTTTCCGGATTTCCATCGCAGGCCAAGGCCACGAGAAAGTGAAGACACTGCTCTCAAGCGTCGCATCATCTACACAGCATACGAGCTTGGTATTGTTGATGGATACGAAGATGGCACCTTTCAACCTGATGCTCCTATCAACCGTGCAGAAGCCCTAAAGATTATTTTTATGGCAAGCAATCTCGAACCGTTTGATGAAACGGACTACTCCGGAAGGTTTACAGATGTACGCAAAGGAGATTGGTATGAGCCATTTGTAAACGACGCTCTCAGTTATGAGTTTGTCGAAGGATACGAAGACGGTACCTTTAGGCCTGGGCAATCTATCACACGAGCAGAGGCTTCGAAGATCGTACTGTTTATGATGATCAGTAATCCGCACGTCAATGGATACGTGATACCGGTAGAAGATTTGGATATATAAAAAAAGCGATGAGAGAACCCACCGCTTTTTTAAGACTCTTATACGTGCGCCTTCATTTCTTCGAACGCTTTGATAAACTTCTCGAGGTCTTCTGCGTCGAACATGATAGTTGTCTTCTGGCCACCACGAGACTTCTCTGACACC
Organism: Candidatus Peribacter sp. UBA6535; assembly: GCA_002436205.1. Taxonomy (GTDB): domain Bacteria; phylum Patescibacteriota; class Gracilibacteria; order Peribacterales; family Peribacteraceae; genus UBA2170. Next base: position 7,509 of record DJKT01000045.1, on the reverse strand, counting down.
TTAAAGAACTTACCATTGTTACTCTGCTTCAGGTCGATGTAGAACGTGCGCTGACGTGCGTGAATAGTACAACTATGCAGTTCGTCTGCGAACTTACGATCTCCACCACCACCCTCGCTCTTTGGAGCGGCAGGTGCAGGTGCTTCATCTGTTGCAGTTGTTGAATCGTCATCGTCTCCGATAGACCCACCACTTGCAAGATCTGACATTGGATCAAACATGATACAAAAAAGGTAGTAAATAAATCGCCCCTCGCCACTGCTTTCGGTCTATCGTCTTTCGACTTTCCCGTTAACGCTCACGAAAGAGGCGCAAATAAGATACTCGGCTCCCCCACCGATTTCCAGTCCTTTTGTCCTCCAAATTGCCGCATCTGCTCTGTGATGACAAAATCTGTATCCAGCATCCGATCTGCGTAAGGCACACCAAGCTGCTTACTCATTCTCTGAGCGGTATCGGGTGTAAATGGCAGAAGCATCAGAGCAAGATGTCGCAAATGCTCAGCCATAACAGCCAGCTCACTCACCTTACGATCCCCATCAAGCTCCCATGGTTTTACAGTATCAATTGAAGCATTGATGCTATCTGCAAATGCAACTGCATGATGCAATGCCTTGGAAAAATCAAATGCGTCCATTGCTTTCTCATACCCTGACCAAGGGCCCTCATCTTTTTCCAAATCACTCAATCCACCCCCTTCTTTTTGCAGTAATACCAATACTCTATTGAGTAGATTACCGATGTTGTTTCGTAATACTGAATCATATAACTTCTCGAATCTATCCCACGCAAAATCCCCATCATTCCCTACTGGGATTTCGTGACTCAAATAAAATCGAATGGGATCTGGGTTACCGCCAAACTTCTCCAGTACGTCACCTGGCATGACGACATTCCCCGTCGACTTACTCATCTTCTCTCCTTCACTAGTGAGGAACCCATGGATCAAAAGCTGATCCGGAGTTTTTACTCCAACATGTTTAAGCATACTCGGCCAAATAAGTGCATGAAACCTTGCAATGTCTTTACCAATAACGTGCGTAACAGTTGCATCATCCCAGAAGGATCGATCTTCTTTGTCCGTGAAAAATCCGAGGCCGGAGATATAGTTCGTCAGTGCATCACACCAAACATACATGGTTTGGTCACTGTCTCCTGGAACAGGCACTCCCCAACTAAGAGAAGACTTTGGGCGAGAGAATGAAACATCTTCGAGACCCTGATCGATTAACGCGAGTGTCTCCTGTGCACGACTCTCGGGAATAATTCGATAACTCTCTCCATCCCATTCTTTGGTCAGTAGATTTTTCAGATTGTCCGTATCTTTACTCATCAAGAAGAAGTAGTTCTCCTCCGTTACCTCCTCCGGTGGTTTCTTATGATTGGGACAGTTCCCCGCTTCATCCAAGTCTCGCTTCGTCATAAATCGCTCACAGCCACTGCAATAGAGTCCTGTGTAGCTGCGTTTCTCCAACATTCCTGCCTCTTCCAACTTCTTCCAGAGCGCCTCTACAGTAGGCCAGTGCTCCTTTTGGTCTGAGGTACGAATAAAATGGTCGTGACTGATATTAAGACGCTTGTAGAGGTCTTCAAACAGTGGAACATTGCGATCAACAAGTTCCTTTGATGTAACTCCCTCACTCTCTGCCGTACGCTGAATTTTCGTTCCATGCTCATCAGTACCTATCTGAAAACGCACCGCATCTCCTCTCAAGCGAAACCAGCGGGCAGTAACATCTGCAAGCACCTTTTCGAGCACATGACCCATATGAGGAGCCGCATTGGGATAATCGATAGCCGTAGTGACGTATTGCCGCGACATGCAGCAAGTGTACAAGCTAACTACTAATTTGCTAACTGGTAACTGTCATTTTATCCACAAAGCCCAGCCCCTCCTGTCGCAAGTTCCACGACTCTACAGACCCAGTTAACGATAATAACTCCCGCTACAGCGAGCACGATTCCAACTACAGCACCAATAATGATTTTCTTCGCATCCTCTTTTCCTTGATCATCTCCAAAGGATGAAATCATCTTAATAGATGCCCAAAGAACAGCTACCACAGCTAAACCTCCAATAACCGGAACGACAATGACGTCTATCGTCCTTACGGCCAAGTGAATAATAAACATCCGCCCATCTCCGCAATATGTCCCTAGAGCATTGCAGTAATATCCAAAATACGGAGACGCTGCATGCGCTGTGCCTACAATGCCGAAAAGTGTGAGGAAAGATGACATACTAGAAACCAAGTTGAGCAGTTGCACGAACGAGTGCATAGGAAAGATTTACGGCTAACGCACCCACAACAGTCCACATCGCAGCTTTCTTAACAGAATCCAGTTCGCTCTGCTGACCACGGGCAAACACAAGTTTGAATCCATAGAAAAGCATCATGAGTGCGAAGACTACATTGAAGACAAAAAGCATAGAACCAACCGCCACGCGCATAACACTAAGATGCGGTGCAGAAGGGTCTATAGTCCCAGCACGAACAACAGCAAACGAAATAATGGCCTGAGAAGATAGGGCTATCGCCCAACCTATCAGTGCAAACATGATTGCCTTTTTTCCTTTATCGGCCTGAGATTCATTCCCAAAATTCATAATCATCAACGCACCACCTATCACTACAAAGAGTACCGATAGGCCAGAGGCAATCTCTACGAGGGCTGCCGCAGCTATTGTTACAAATCGTGGCAATGGATTGACGCCAATGCCGCAATTGGCAATACCATCACACGGACCTCCCAATGCATGTGCCAGAGGAATAAACAAGTCGATGATGGGAGAGAGGAATTCCATATTAGGTAAAGAAGATGCTATTCATTGTGCGTAGGAAGAATCCTGCAAAGTTCACAATAATAAGACCGATAAGTGCCCACGTAATCATAGATTTTCCTGTAGATCGCTTACCACCATCGGAACCAGATACCATAATGAAGTAGCTACCAATAAGAATCCAAAGTACTGCAAACCCAACGGCAATTGTAAGGAGTAAATCTACCGCTTCGTTAAAGTAATCGATAAACGTCTGTGCTCCGGGTTTTACATCGAGCCTATTCTCACTTCCCAATGGCTGAATAAGTGGCAGACAAGTACGCTTTAAAAACTTCCCTTTGACTCCTGTGACTTTACATGTGCCCGGCGGTGCAGGATCGGCACTTGGCTTAGCTACACTTCCACCTCCACCTCCACCGGTAGTTACCGTGCCGCCACCGCCAAACGTTCCAGCGCCACCACCAATAATTCCGCCAAAGCCTCCTCCGCCACCTGTTCCCCCGCTGCTACCTGTAAAACTCGTACTAGTTTGAGAAGCTCCTGAACTTAATGATGTGGCAGAAGTAACAGCAGAACTTTGGAAGGAAAACGATGTAGAAAAGGAGAATGATACTGAACTTCGAGAGAACTGAGAAATCGACACCGAAGAATGAGACATCTGCGAGAACGAGAACGAGCTGAATGAAAAACTCGGTACCGTAAACGAGCTAAAGGACATTGTAGAAGATATTGGCTGAGAACTGAAACCCACAGAAACACTGATGGAAGAAAAAGAGAGTGATGGGAACGATCGAGATGTATGGCTCACCTGGCTCGCTGGTACAGAACTATTCGCAGATGAGGGAAGGGGTGTAGAACTAAACAATGATGTCTGAGAAGAGGCACCACTCTGTGCATAGGCAGGCAAACGCTCACCTCCAAGCATCACAAATACTCCTCCCAATATGAGAGAAATCGCCGCAATTTGTAATGTGTGTTTTTGTAGATACATCAGATGATTATACCAGAAATTTGCGGTTCATTCGACTGCTAGGGCTGGATTTGTTAAGACAACTTAGCAAAATAATACTGTTATGAAACATTTCCTAATCAATAGCAATATCTAGTCTATGTATTTGTACAAATGGAGCGGATGACGGGATTCGAACCCGCGACCTTCGCCATGGCAAGGCGACGCTCTAGCCAACTGAGCTACATCCGCTTGAGTCACCAAATCCTAGTCATATTCACTCTATTTCGCAATCGATAATCCATAAAACTCCTCTGTATTGCTCGTTGTAATCCGATCAACCTCCTCAAGAGATATACCTTTAATCTGCGCAATAAGCTTCGCAACTTCTACTACATAAGCCGGTTCGCAGCGTTTACCTCTATACCCTTCGGGGGCAAGGTACGGCGCATCGGTTTCGACCATCATCTGTTCCAGTGGACAGTTTTTAATAGTCTCTCTGATAGCTTCTGACTTTGCATACGTCGCAATCCCCGTAAACCCTAAGAGGTATCCCCTATCAATAAGCGCTGATACATCTTCCCACTTTTCGGTACAGCAATGCAGTACCATCTTCGGGGGCTGCAGATCTCTAAGGATCTCCAGAAGATCATCAATCGAATCGCGATTATGGACAACCAATGGAAAATCTAACTCTTTGGCAATTTCTATCTGATCTCGAAATGCTCGGATCTGATCTTTCTTAGGTGAGTTCATGTAGTGATAATCGAGACCCACTTCTCCGACAGCAACCATCTTCGGATGCTGCGCTGCCTCCGTAATTATCCGCTTTCCACTTTCCACTTTCCATTTGTCGGCCGCATGCGGATGCACTCCCATTGTACAAAATATTTGATCATATTTTTCGGCCATCACTAAACACTCTTTTCCTTCCTCCAGAGTATCAGCAATCGCCACAAATCGATCAACCCCGTTGTCTTCGGCAGACCTAAGAACGTCAGGAAGATCATTCCGAAATTTCTTATCAGCCAGATGACAGTGACTATCGATCATTTGTTTGCATGATACAGCACACCAACTACAATACCTTCAACTTTATGGCAGCAGCCCTTCTCATCACTCTCCGCGAAACTCTCGAAGCCTCTCTTATTGTAGGGATCATGCTGGCATTTTTAAGCAGAACACAAAACCGTCATCATAATCCCATCATCTGGGCAGGAGTAGCTGCGGGAGTAGCCACCTCAATTATTGCGGGACTACTCATCCTGCAATTTGCAGGAAGCTTTGAAGGAAGATCAGAGAAGATCTACGAAGGAGTAACCATGCTCGTAGCAGCAGGACTCATTACCTGGATGGTGGTGTGGATAGCTTCGCATGGCAAATACATGTGTGAAGGCATAGAAAGAAAGATGCATCTTCACCTAGAGTCAGGTGCACTCATCAGTCTTTTTCTCTTGGTCTATACATCCATCCTCCGCGAAGGAATCGAAACGGTCATCTTCTTACAGGCTGCCTTCATGCAATCACAAGATGCATCGGTACACCTTGGTGCTATTGCCGGCATGGTACTGGCCGTCGGTGCCGCATGGCTCCTCTTCCGCGGCATGATGCAGTGGTTCAGTCTCAGTCGTTTCTTCAAGTTCACTGGAATTCTTCTGATGTTCTTTGCAGCGGGACTCGTTGCTCACAGCGTCCATGAACTACAAGAAGCAAGCTTGATACCTATCGTCATTGAACATGTTTGGGACATTAATCATTTCTTAAATGAAAAAGGCGCAGTTGGAGGACTACTCAAAGGCGTCTTTGGATACAACGGAAATCCTAGCTTGATCGAGGTGATCTCATACATTGTCTATCTGAGTGGTATCGGAATGCTGTGGAAAAGAATGAACCGCCTAACCAACTAGTTCCTCTTTCTCCTCTCTCGACATTCGTTTGACGAGCACTTCTCTGCTGCGCGCCTCTCCAAGTGTTTCGAATTCTTCGTGGTAGATAAATTTGATCGGTAGTCTGCTCCGTGTGTACTTGGCACCGGACCCATCATTATGCTTCGCTTCACGCTCTTTTAAATCTACGCATGTCCCTGCATACAAAGAATCATCTGAGCAACGTGCGAGATAAAAAAAGTGTGACACATGAGAAGTGTAGCGTATCCAATAAAAAATTCCGCGAAGCGGAAGCTTGCTTTCGCTGGAGCGGCTCAGCTCAAAGGGAAGGAGAGCCCGTGAGAGGAAACCGTAGGTTTCCTTTCACGAAACGGTGGTGGGTTGGGTGGGGATCGAACCCACGGCCAAAGGCTTAAAAGGCCTCTGCTCTACCACTGAGCTACCAACCCGAAATACAAACGTTATCGAAGGAACAGGAGAAGGCCCGAGCTCTAAGCTCCCGACCCATACCTCTATTGTACGCAATTTACAGCAAAGCGAAACAGAAATCGCTATCCTTTAGACATGAAGATTGCCCTTGTCCATGAACTCCTAACAATGCGTGGTGGTGCCGAACGGGTACTGCACATTTTGGCAGATCTGTACCCAGAGGCTCCTATATACACATTGCTCTACGACGAGAAGAAGCTAGGAGACTGGTTTCCTAAAGAAAGAGTACGCACCAGTACTATCAAACCTCGTCTTGGGTTCAACCATCACTTGTACCTCAAAAAGATGCCAAGAGCCGTTGAAGCTTGGGACTTCTCTGAATTTGATCTGGTGATCTCTACCTCATCCGCATTTGCTCATGGGATCATCACCAATGGAAAACCAAAGCACCTGACGTACATCAACGCTCCAGCCAGATACCTCTGGGACAGAACGCATGACGTAGTCGAACGTTCATCGAAAGGGGTGCTGGGACCAATCAAAAAGTACTATCTCCAAAAAACATTCCACAGACTCCGAACGTGGGACGCAGAAGCTGCCGCGAGAGCTGACAAAGTACTTGCAGCATCGAAGGACGTACAGAGAAGAATAGAACTCTACTGGCGAAGAGAAAGCGACGTCGTCTACCCGCCAATCGATGATTTCTGGATGAGTAAAACATTCGGTGGTGCAAACAGGCAACATCCAGACTACTTTCTCATCGTCTCTACACTCGTACCATATAAGAGAATCGACATTGCCATAGAGGCATGCAATGCATTGGGTCTCCACTTAAACGTGATCGGAGAGGGGCCAGATCAAAAAAGGCTCGAGCGCATGGCAGGGCCCACTATCGAATTCTACGGGTACTGCGAACGTGATCATCTGGGAGACTTATACGCAGATGCCGCGGCATTGATATTCCCCGGCATAGAAGACTTCGGCATTGCACCACTGGAGGCTATGGCTTGTGGAACTCCAGTGATTTCCCTCCGTGCAGGAGGTCCACTGGAAACTATTGTCGAAGGGCAGACGGGAGAATTTTTTGACGAACAAAGTGCCGAGTCACTGATCGGGGTTTTAGAAAAGTTTGATGCGACCAAGTTTGATCCAAGTGAGTGTAAAAAACGCGCACAGGAATTTTCTCAAGAGCGATTTGAGAGTCAGATCAAGGAAGCAGTTTCAAGGCTGTAAAGCTTTCTCTTTGTTACTTTGTAGATACAAAGTAACCAAAAATCTTTGCCACTGATGTGAACGAAGAAATGATTAGAGAACAAAGCGTGCGCTCCTGGACCCCGCATACGCGGGGCACTGCGTCGCTAAGTAGATCGTAATACGGGGTGATCTTCGTCCACACTACAGTGGCAGACGGGTTGTCTTCGTACTGGCGAGCACGTTCAAGAACAAGCTCCTTACTGCCACTC
>DJKT01000008.1 GCA_002436205.1 Candidatus Peribacter sp. UBA6535 | reverse complement strand
TGCAAGCCAAAAAAGATACTGGGGAGTGCGATTCCTTAGGTTACTATACATTTGGATTCGATATACCGCTCGGTTTTCTCGGAAATAACCAGTATAAACGGCTAGATCAAGCGAGTTTGCCATAGAAATGGCACCTAAGTGGCATGGTGCCTAAATACTATTATTCACCATGTTCATAACCCTTCCTCTTTCCCCTTGATATTGAGACTGCCTAGCTATTCCCTCTTCCCCTGTTTCAAAAAATCCCTTTATGAGTTCCATAGCTGCTGCATCTAATTCATCTGCATCTTCATTGGTAAAGTCCGCTTGTAAACTTGAGGCATACAATTCCTTTAATCTGACAGCACTGGTTTCTGTGTTCATCGGTGCTCTATCTACTATTTGACCCTGAGCATTAAAATAAAGAGTAGATGTATATTCATTTAGATTGGTACCATCTGGAGCATCATCCACAATTTTAAATTCAAGTGAAACTGGAGTAACTTGTGCGCCCTGCGTATCAATGCAGTAACTGGCTTTGATGCCATTTTCTAGACTTAGGCGACCACGGAACTTTTTTGGCATTTCGCTAGATTCTTTTTTCTCTACCATATTATCAATGGGGTGAACCCTTATATTATATCACTATAATGTATTTATAACAAGTGCTGTTTATTGCCTTAAATAAGGCAAAAGTGAGGCACGAACGGAAAGCCGCGGCAGCCCTAAGTCGTGGTAGGTTATGCGGATACAACACAACCCACAAAAGACGTGGCTGTTCGTAGGTGGAACACCGAAACGAACACCTATACGAACATTCAAACGAACAGGTCTAAGAATGCTCAGACGCTGTGCTAGCGTTGCCGGAGAACGGATTGCGAATATCTTGAGCCGTTTCGGGATCGACGAGGTATCGCCATCGAGCGAACGTTGATTCGGGTTCAGCAAGAGCAAGCTGGATCATAGCTTCGCCACCATCGAACACACCGCATTCCCGCTTTAAATTATTAGACCAGTTCTCTTCGATCGCTCGTCGCATTACCATTCTCCCGAGACTGGCGAGCGACGAAGGAACACCTCGTTCTCTTGCACGATCGGCCCATGCAAAAGATAAATCATTGCCTTCATCCGGTCGCGGCTCGCGTCTGGCGACAGTCTGTGCCGGCACTTGTTCGCTCTGAGCCTGCCCTTGCGATCCAGTTCGTTGATCAGATTGTACGAGAGGGGCTGCTATACCCTGATACGCAGCAAAGTGATTCAATCGGTTCTTGATGTCCCAATCCGGACGACTGCTGAGATTGAGCTCGTACGTCAGCTGTTCCAACATTGCCGAAACGGTGTCTCCGGACACATGAGCTTCCCGCATTCGTCGTGCAGCGGAGACCGCTTGTTGGATACGATGAACAGGGTGCGAGCTATTGAGTGCTTCGGCAATCAAAACGTTGGCGTATGCATCGTAGTTCCGAGTATGGAAAGCATGAGTCCGCTCCAATTGACGACGGCTATATTCCTTTTGTTCTGGCGTAATGTTGCGTGATTCTATCCGCCGCAACTGCTCCTGATAGACTTCGCCGCGTGGACCATCGGTTGGCAAAAAGGCGTGGTAAGAACCGGGGTCATCACGAGTCGGAAAGTCCTGCCCGTCAGGATTGGAACCTTCTGGGTTGTCAGCCGGTGTTGAAGAGTCAGGTTGCTTCAAGCGGAAGGGGGAACTTGTGAATACCCCTATTATGCCACAAGTTACATTTTCGCGCAAGCAACATCACTGCGACGCACGGATGATCGCGCGCCGTTGGCCGTCTGTTGCCAGCCAGATAGGCTCGTTGAGCAAATCCTTGGGCTCTAGATCGCCCTGTATGCAAAAACGAAAGGCATTGGCTGCAGGAAGACCCGTTATTGCGTCAATCACATTGGCCATCCTTTCCTGAGACTGACAGACGAAGAATATCCGCACCGCTGGTTGTGTCAGTTCAGGCCAATGCCGACGATAAGCCTGCATTTTCAGAAACATAGCGTATCCGGGCAATTTGCTTTTCACTTGATTTAGCGATTCAGTCGACCGATCAACTTCCCAGTATCCCAACAGAGGCACCGTCTCGTTGGAATCCTGTTTCGGAATCCGAAGCAACGAAGCTGCATCAGGCCGACAGGTAATTGGCTCTCGACCGTTCTGAAATGTGTGATACAGCATCATGCGTTGGGGAGCATCCATGCCCATGAGGCACCATCTCGTTTAGATATGATGTCTAATTCTGCCTTAGCTCTTTCTAGAGTTCTTTTAGAGAACCCTGCGTCTTCTGCCTGTTTAAATATCTCCTTGGCGGACAAGGGATTATCCCAAAGCAGATCAAAGAGAAACTGTTTGGCATCAGCCAGAGTAGAGTCTTTAGCACCTTGCCCACCGGATTCCAGCAAACTATCCGCACTAATATCTATCTCATCCCTCCAGAAGAAGTCTCCGTTGTCATCTATCTCAAATATTATTGCCCGAGGAGGTTTTTCAACATTAATCTTTGTACATGCGATTACTCGAAGGTTTTCATTCTCCGGATGTCTTGCAACCAAGTGTCCCACTCTAGCTGCAGCAAGGTATGCAATAGAGCCTTGTCCTCTGTGAATAGCACTACCTCCTTTTGCTTTCGTCAGATGTCTTATGCACAGGATCGCTACATCATATTTTTCTGCCAGTTTTGATAAAGGAGCTAAAACAGTGCGGATATCAGCATCTTTGTATGTATCAACATCTCCTCCAAGATATGCGTTTAGCGGATCAATGATGATCAATGAGAAATCGCCACTTTGCAAAGCCTCCTCAACAGCGCCAAGGTTCTTTACCAGAGAAAGATGGCGCTCCTGGCCTTTTTCATCTTTTACAGCTTCGAGAACTACGATTTTGGATAAATCTGCATCCATACTTTCCATGCGAGGTCGAATGGTGTCTCCTAGTCCATCCTCTGCAGTTAGCAGTAACACCATAGATGGATCAGGTCTTACTGTTTCTCCTGGCAAAAGCCCACCATTAGAAACTGTTGCTGCTATTGCAAACGCTGCCCATGACTTCCCAAGTCCGGGATCTCCATCAAAGAACACGATCTTTCCCTTTGGGATTCTGCGATACCAAAGCCAAGAGATCTGCTCAGCTTCTACTTCAGATAACTGTGTGAGTACTGGCTTAGCAATCTGATTAGGAGAACCGACTGGATATCTTTCGATACTTTGAACAATCTGTTGCAGCTCATTGTCCGGCAGTGGCGGTGAGCATTTATTACTATTTATACCTCTCAGTGTTACTAGGATTGTACTTTCATCTAACCCTCTCTTTCTCAAGGTTCCTGCGATGCTTGTTAGCACCGTGTTGCGCTTCCCCTCTGGAATTGCATCTGGTAGTTTCTCGGCTTTCTCTGGAGATCTCTGATTCCGTACACCATGTTTTTCGACACTACAAACATCAATTGAAGCATGTTGATGCTCTAAAAATACAACCTTTTTACAGAATCCGTTTTTGTGGTTGCTACTTCCCGGAAGTCTTGAAAGTCGTGCGAGGTTTACACATCCATCGTCTGGACTCATCCCCGTACACACTTTGGCTTCTTTTATTAGGAATCTCATGCCATCTCGCCAGTGCTCTATAGACTTTACAGCTACTGGCTCTCCAAAATAATGAACATGGATTCCATTACCCGTGAAAGTAATGTATCTCCACTGTTTGAGTATATTGTGTGTGTTTAAGCACTCGCCGAACCAAGCTCCAAGCTCGCAAATTTCTGTATCAGTAATCTCTGGTTCCTCATGACGAATATCAAAATCCAAATAGAGGTGCCCTTTCTTTTCTATGTCTTTATCTCCAGCTCGCTTATTTACTTCTTTGCTAACTCCACCAAGAAAGAATACATCTTTGCCTTCAAGCTGCTTCAGTACCTTCTCATAGTTTTCCACCGTCAGTGTTCCGATAGCACTATTAGTTGTGCCGACTTGCACAGAACACTCAGGGATCTGAAGGTCGGATATAAACTGTTTGAGCAATTCTTCATTCTTCATTCTTAATATGGGGAAAAAGTTAAGTGTGGTAGTCATACAAAAGCCTCTTTGCCTTGCGGAAAGACAAGAGAAGCGATTGTGCAGGGCACTTGAGTTCATCTCTTAGATACATGCCAAGCGTGTCTTGTAGATCATCAGAATCCTCAAAGATAAATTCCACACTGGGGTTGGAGCGGTCTAGATCAATCAGTCGGTGCTTCTCTTCCATGAGAGCTGCTGCGATGCCAATATCTTTAGTTCGAAATTCTTCCATATAGAAAAAAACGCCCCCCAAAGGAACGGCCTTATGCTACATTTGTTTGTAGTCTCTGGAAGGAATTCTTGTTCTAGCTATCTGAAGCCAAAAAGTCTCAATTCTGTCAGGTAGTTGTCATAAAAATTAGCTTCAATCCTCGGATCAATGTTAAGATTGCTACGCACTCAACATATTGCGCGAACAGATTGTTCGTATTGCTCAATGCAGGAAGAAATCGGCACTTCGTTCGGTTTCAATGTCCTGTTGAGAGCAATCTCCGCAAGCGTTGAGTGCAATCGACGGAGTGCCGTTTTGTATTCCTAACCAATCGATAAGTATGAATTTAAGTGATGAAGAGTTGATTGATATGGCTGACCCATCCCTAGACGCTAAGAGGGCACGTGATAAGTGGAATGATGAATGGGGTTGGATATGGATTCTTTTAGGTTTTATCCTACTATTTTTATGGATAGATGGATCTGTCAGAGAGAGTTACAACAATGCTAGCTCAGAGGAACAGGAAATCATGAGAGAGGAGTTCAAAATTTATGAGGACGAAAGATACTAGCTTTCTACGGATGCTGACTTTTCAGCTAGTTTGAGGAGGTGTTGCGAGGCATCGTCCCAATCAACTGTCTCAGTCTCTTCCTGCGCTTTTACAATAGCCAGAATAGAGTGTGTTTCTATATCCTGCTCTATTCTTGGTGAAAATTCCCCCTTACGCTTTCGTTCGAGATATTTCAGAGCAAGCCCGCCATCGTCTTCCATCTTTTCTATAACAATTCTACGTGCCTTCGCAGTAGCAAACTGACTAGCACGATCCATTTCGTCCGAAAACCCCTGATCTACTTTCACTTTTCGGTAGTAGGTATCCTTCGAGATTCCCGCATAGGTACAAGCTTCTTCAACTGTCATGTCGAGCTTGAAAGCCTCTGTTAGTTTTGCAACTACTTCGGGAGTGATTGCTGGAGGTCTGCCACCGTTATTCTTATTCATAATGCTATTCTAGCTGATTATTGCAGGGCTTCTACGAAGCCTTCTTCTGTATCAATTTTTGCAGTTTTTCAATCCTCTTTTCGTACCAATCGGTGTTTATTTTCCACTTTTGAGCATCTCTGCATTCCTCAACAGCCTGCTCAAAGCGCCCCTCGTGCTCAAGAAGCATTATTGCTCTTTGGTATGCAGGAACTGTGCTTACCATACCATATCCTTTGCGCATGTCATCCTCTGCCATTTTCCAAAATAGTGTTTTCCCCTTCATGCAAAGTCCCCATAGTTCATCTCTTAGTTTCTGAGAAAAATCATTATTTTTCAACTCTCGCCATTTGTTTTCAATCGCATCAAGATTTTCAAAGTATTCTGCAAACTTCATATCTGATATAATAGCGATTCTTCACAAGATTCATATGGAAATCCAATTAGCGCAGAATTACTGCCCACACGTGTTACAACAGGCAAACATCTCACCGAAACGTCTTGATAAGGCTATAGAAACTATAAAAGAACTTTTTGGGGATGAGTGGCTTGAGTCTCTAATAGAACGCTACATAGGAGATGAGGCATACAAAATGTTCAAGCATCCAATTTATGATGGCTTGCTCAGAGGAGAAGTAAGTATGGCTACCCCAGTTGTAGTCGAACTGTCGTCTTGCTTGGAGGCACTGCGAGACAAGAATAGCTTTGCAGCTATCGTTCGTGAGTTAAAAGACCCCGATGGTTTTCTCGAATACTTTTACCAGTTATCTACTGCATACAGGCTCAGTTATCTTGATCCTGATGTTCAGATGGAACCATTAATCAATGGCAAGACACCTGATAATGCTTTTTCTTTTGAGAGCTTAGATTGTGTAGTGGAATGCACTGTAATGTCTGGTTCTAGTACATACGTGAGATTCCAAGATGCAATGCAACAGTTAGGATCGCATACATTTGCATGCGCAGAGAAACATGGATTTTCATGCAATGTTTTGTTTGAAGCTACGCATGAATCTTCTGCAAGCGATTCTAAGATACAAGCAATGGAATCGGAGATCGAGCGATTGATTTCCCTAAAGAAGATTGGTGAGAAAGGTGGAACAGATTGCTGCAATCTTTCGATACACTCGCCTGATCATCGACCAGAAGGTGTACTAGGAATGATGCAGACATGGATGGATGATATGAATGCTGTAAGAGAGTTGTCGGTTACAGGTAAAACAAGTGGTAAGCAGGAGTACAAATCAGGATTCTTTGTTGACGACAAGCCAATTGCAGAATCCTTACGCAAGGAGCTAGAAGAGCGAATCTATGACAAAATCGCAAAGAAGCGTGCTCAAGTTGCACCTTTGCGAGATGATTACAAAATTTTTCTGTTTATCGACACAGATGTAAGTTGGAGACAGTTGATGGGCAAGAGAGATGAGGTGGGTGATGAAATTGCACAGAATTTTCTTACGCAAGATGATGATCTTTATTCCATGATAGTTCTCACGAGCCGACCTCGTGACTCATTCAGTCTGTTTGGCATTAACAGATCAATACATGCACGTACGGACTTTGGTCGAGAGTGGGTAGATAAGTTTTGGAAAGGGTACATGCAGCCAACGGTAGATCATAACTTCTTTTTGAAAACTACAGGTAGAAACGATCCTTGTCCGTGTGGTATCGGATTCAAATACAAGCAGTGCCACGGATATTATTTTTAAAATTTTTTCCGAATACGAGTTGTACCCCCCTCACCCAGACCCCTCGATGGAACCTAGAGAATAACGTCACGGTATTTGACGTGAATCCTCGAAATAACATGCTCCTGATTACCATAAGAGCTGACAGTGGTGTAAACTTTTCCATATGCAGCAGACGTGTACCAAATGTAGTTCTACTTATCAGATTACTGACGAAGAAACAGCTACCCTAAGCGATTTGTCACCAGTATTTAAAGATAGGAAGTTTGATATCCCAACGCCAAAATATTGCCCCTCATGTAGACAGCAGCACCGCCTAATGTGGAGAAATGAACGACATCTCTACAAGAGAAAATGCGAGAAAACTGGAAAGGAGATTATTGCTATTTATTCCCCTGAAAGTCCGTGGAAAGTGTACGCTTCTGACATATGGTGGGAAGATGAATGGAATCCATTGGAATACGGCAAAGATATTGATTTGTCAGGATCAGTCTTTAAACAAATCAATAATATTTGTCTGAAAGTACCGCACCTAGCACTCATTGCATCACCTGATACACACGATAACAACTCTGATTACGTTAATTTTGCAGGTTGGAATAAAAATAGCTATCTCATCTTCGATTCTGACTTTAACGAAGACACTCTATACAGCAATGTACTTAAGCATTCCAAAGACTGCATGGACTGCTCCTATTTACATTCATCACAGCTCTGTTACGAGTGTGTAGATTGCTTTAATTGTTATGAGCTTCGCTTCAGTCAGGACTGTACTAACTGTCATTCCAGTGCGTTCTTACGCAGCTGTATTGGTTGCAAGAGCTGTTTCTTCTGCTCCAATCTTGCCAACAAGGAATACTGTTTTCACAATGAACAGTTATCAAAACAAGATTTTGAAGCACGGATGAAGAAGATTGATTTAGAAAGTCACAACAAAGTCCGTAAGCTCCAAGAGGAATTTCATCAATATACACAGAAATTTCCAAGAAAGTATTGCTCAATCCTGCAATGCGAAAACTGTACTGGTGATTACATTACCAATGCCAAAAACTGTTTTCGATGCTTCAATATCGCAGATGGAGAGGATTTGTACTACTGTGATTCACTCTACAATGCAAAGACCTGCGTGGATGTTTCCTCGTTTGGAGAAAATATACAGCGAATTTATAACTGCGCCACAATCGGTCATAATTCTTTTAACATCCTCTTTTGTTATAGCTGTGTTATGAGTACCTCTGATCTCTTGTATTGCATTGGCTGTCGCCAGTCCAAACACTGCTTTGGTTGTGTATGCTTAAAGCAGGCAGAATACTGCATCTTCAATAAGCAATACACAAAAGAGGAGTACGAGAATTTAGTTCCACAATTGATTGAGCATATGCAAAACAATGGAGAATGGGGAGAATTTTTCCCCGCTTCCATGAGTCCTTTTGCCTACAACGAAACTGTTGCAAACGAATACTTTCCTTTAAGCAAGAGTGAAGTATTGCAGAAAGGATGGAAATGGAGGGACGAAAACGATGATTTGCCACAAGTAGAAAGAGTGATTCCTGCATCAAAGCTACCTGAAAAGATTACAGATATACCTGATGATATTCTGAATTGGGCAGTAAAATGTGAGGTCACCGATCGCCCATTTCGAGTTGTTGTGCAAGAACTAGATTTGTACAGAAGAATGAATCTTCCTGTTCCACACCTGCATCCAGATGAGCGTCATAGGATGAGAATACTACAAAGAAATCCTCGAAAACTCTGGTCTCGTCAGTGCGCCAAATGCAACAAGGATATTTGGACTTCGTATGCTCCTGATGGCTCTGCAACAGTCTATTGTGAAGAGTGTTATCTTAGTTCTGTATACTAGTGACTATGAAAAATGAACTCATAATATTGGCAATTACCCTTTTAGATCTTTCCATCATTTTACTGGCTTGGCGCTTTGGTAAGGAATGGGTCATAGCAACTATTCTTGCGAATATTATTCTAGTCAGTACGTTCAACGCTAAACTTGTTCCTTTCTTTGGATATGCAATTACGATGGCTGCCCCTTTTTATTCAGCTATTTTCGTTGCTACAGACACACTCACAGAGCATCATGGAAAGAAAGTAGGCTATCGCTCGGTTTGGATGGGTTTTCTGGCTTTGGCAACTTTTACACTGCTTGGACAACTGGTATTACTTTCTGATCCAATTCCTGAAAGAGAAGGTATGGCTGCCGCAATGGAGACACTCTTTTCAGCTGTGCCGCGCATTGCTATAGCAAGTTTCACGGTATACATAATTGCGCAGAGTTTTGATATTTGGCTCTTTCATTATCTACGGGAAAAGACTGGCAAACAAAAGCTATGGTTGAGGAACAACATAAGCACGATTGTCTCGCAACTCTTAGACAGCTGCCTGTTTTTCCCTTTGGCATTTGCCGGATCTGTTTCAACACAAACTCTTGTTGAACTGATTATAACAGGTTGGCTCTCCAAGGTAGTTATCGCTCTTTTGGATACGCCGTTTATTTATCTTAGTTACGTAGTTAAAGGTAAAACTCCCCCTGATTTTGCCAAAAGAGAGACGTCAATAACAGAAGCTTCTGGGACTGCTCTGTAGTCATATACACCAACACCAAGAAACTACAGTGTAAAAATTTTTCCGAATACGAACTACACTCCCCTCATACAGATCCCTCTATGGAACCTAGAGAATCCTGTCACGCTCTTTAGGATTGCTCATCTAAGAAAAGGATTGTTAATTTACACAAAGGTTATGGTAACCTATGTGTATTATTAGTATTCATATTAAGCATTATGGGAATCAAGCTCGTTGATGCTGGCAAAAAGGGGGATAACAAGGAGCTGCGTGTTGCATTTTATATGCGTGTGTCCACTGCTGAGCAGGAGCTAGATGGCTACAGCAAAGAGTTTCAACAGGAGCAGCTTGAAGCTCATGTGAAGCGTAAAGACTACAAGGGATGGGTAACAAAGCCTGCGTGGCACTTTTATGAGCAAGCTTCTGGAGGAGACACGGAGGGGAGAAAGGAGTTACAAAAGCTTATGGATCTTGTGAAGAAAAGAGAAGTTGATCTAGTGCTCGTCTGGAAGATAGATCGTCTATCCAGAAACCTTTCGCAACTTCTACAGCTCTTTGAAGAGCTTGATAGATACGGTGTTGGCTTCGCTTCGATGAAGGAAGATCTCGACTTCACAGGAGCAATAGGCAAGCTTATATTCCAGATCTTTGGTGCGCTTGCAGAGTTTGAGCGTGAGAATATCAAGATGCGCACGCAGGAAGGTAAAAAAGCCTCTGCGCTTGCAGGAAACTATACAGGTAGCGCCGTTCCCTACGGATACAAAGGTATTCCGAATCCTGATGGTAAGGGGAAGAAGCTTGAGATCGTCCCAGAAGAAGCAAAGATAGTACGTCAGATATTTGAGTGGTTTGTACAAGGAAATAAGAATGCAGAGTGGATAGCAAAAGAGTTGAATCGACTTGGAGTACCGAAGAGTAAGACAAATGTACGTTCTAGGGGTACAAAGTGGTATGCGTTTACTATTCGTACAATGCTTGCACATGAAGTCTATCGTGGCATCCATGTCACGAATCGCTTCTACCTTGTCAGTAAGAAGCCTCGACTTCACGCAGAACGTGCAAAGGAAGAGTGGATTACCGTAAGAGTTCCTCCGACCATTGATGATATGCTCTTTTACATGGCTCAAGAGAAACTGAAGCAATCAAGCATGAAGCCAAGGAAAGGTGGAGGGCAGGAGACATACATGCTACGAGGGAAACTTATAGAAGTAGGTACAGGAAGAGGTTTTGTAGGATACGTTGCAACGAAGGGTACAAAGAACTACAGACGTAAGCAGTACACAGATAAAGATGGTAGGAAAGTGCCAAGTATCAGTATTGCTGCAACCCCACTAGATGGCTTTGTGTGGGGCTACATTGAAAAAGCTATCAATCACCCAGAGGAGTTTCTTCGTATTCACAAGAGGCGCATGTCAGGCAATGATGGAAAAGACAGACTCGTACAAGATTTACATCTATACGAAGATCAAATTACCGAGATCAACAAGAAGATCGAGCGAGTGAATGATCATTTCTATGATGGTGGTATTGAAGAGAGTGACAGACAATCTCATCTTGCCAAGTACAAAGATCAAAGAGAAGCTGCGATAGAAGGAAAGCTAAAAGCCGAAAAGGAGATAGCACGACTTGGACAATATGATGCTGCCTGCGAGCACCTAGGAGAGTTCGCTGCGAAGTTTAAGGAAAAGGTTGAGCAACTGAGTTACGAGGAAAAACAGAAGCTTGTGGATATGCTCGTGGAACGTATTGAGATAACCGAAAGTGAAGAGGGGCGACATGCAAATGTTCTCTTTCGATTCGATCCGAAGGAGATAACAGCCTCTATGCCAGAGGTCGAACCCATAACAGCTCGTAACATCAAAAATGCTGTACGAAAGGGGGTATCAACAGTTCAACCTATGAATTCTGGGGCGAGAAATGGGGATCGAA
>DJKT01000061.1 GCA_002436205.1 Candidatus Peribacter sp. UBA6535 | reverse complement strand
GATTATCATGGAGCCGCAGGACGACACTGGTATATACCATTTCAGGCGCAACTGGCGTTTTTACTTTGTACGTATCAAGAAGTTCTTCTCTATTCGTGACCGTCTCCGCAAAGAGGGTTTGAAAGGTATTAACACTACGCGCTTTGAACTGGCAGCAAAGAAAGAAAAGAGTAAGCCATTTAAGACGAGTATCAGGCTAGCGTACATCAGTGACGATGCACAAAAAGCTAAGCAAAAACTCAACGCTGTTATCAATAGCTTCTACCACTTCAATGACACCGACATCAATGGATTTAGTGCAACGCGTATTACCACGAACTCTGCATTTGCGCAGAAGTATGCATCACGTAAACATGGAATCACGAACATCATGAGCGCAGAGGAGGCTTCGACGCTCTATCACCTACCGAATGCAGACCAGGTTCCGCACATTGTGCACGTACTTGCCCGTAAATCAGACCCACCACAGGATTTACCTCGAGCAGATGCGAAAGATGTCAGTGGCTTTGGTATCACCAACTACCATAATAACTTCGTGCCATTTGGTGTCAGCAGAGAAGACCGCAGAAGGCACCTGTACTGTGTAGGAAAGTCCGGTAGTGGAAAAAGTAAGCTACTAGAACTTTTGATTATTGATGACATCGTCAATGGAGAAGGCGTCGCTGTGCTCGACCCTCATGGGGACTTAGTTGACTCTGTTCTCCGCTATGTCCCACCGGAAAGGAAAGATGATGTCATTGTCTTTGACCCAAGTGATACAAATTTTCCTATCGCCTTTAATCCACTGGAGAGAGTAGATGATGATTATAAAATGCAGCTCACGATTGGAATTATTGATATTTTCAAAAAACTCTTCGGAACGAACTGGAGTGACAGGCTGGAACACGTTCTTCGCTATACCATTCTCGCGCTTCTCGACAGCCCGAACACTACGGTCATGTCAATTCTTAAAATGCTTACCGATAAAAACTACCGCCAAAAAATTGTTGCCCGCATTAATGACAACGTGGTGAAGAGCTTCTGGGTGTCAGAGTTTGCGGCCTGGAGTGAGAAATACGATGCTGACGCTATTACACCGCTCCTCAATAAGGTTGGCCAATTTGTGGCAACAAATATGGTGCGCAATGTCGTAGGACAGCCTGAAACACAGTTTGATATTAGAGACATCATGGATAACAAGAAGATCCTTCTGATGAAAGTGTCTAAGGGTCTGCTGGGTGAAGAAAACTCTTCTCTCATTGGTTCTATGATCATTACGAAGATCTACCAAGCCGCTATGGCTAGGGCTAATATTCGGGAAGAAGATCGTACGAACTTCTACTTCTATGTCGATGAGTTCCAAAACTTTGCGACTGATACGTTCTACGAAATTATGAGTGAGGCACGAAAGTACCACCTCAACCTCACTATCGCTCACCAATACATGGGCCAGCTGAGTAGCAAGATTCGTCAAACTGTGTTTGGTAACGTCGGTTCCATCATTTCCTTCCGTGTTGGGGCAGAGGATGCACAGGTATTAGAAAAAGAATTTGAGCCTATTTTTAAAGAGCGCGATATCATCAACCTTGGTGTTCGAGAGTTCTACGTCAAGATGTCTGTAAATGGAGAAATCCGCGAGCCCTTCTCTGGTAGAACTATCGACGTACCGAATCCTACGAATGATATCTCCAAAGAGATCATCGATCTTTCTCGCCAAAAATACTGCAAACCAAAAACAGAAGTAGAAGAAATACTCAAAAAGTGGGATGAGGCAGCAGCTGAAGTTCCTACAGAAGATGAACTCCGTGCTGTGGAAGAGAAATTTGAAGAACCCCTTATTTAAGGTTTTTTCTACGCCTTCTGATCCAACCAATTCCGCCGGCTGAACCTGCTACTGCAATTCCAATGAGACCTGGCCCTGTTTCTCCTGCAGGGGGATTTGCCGTAATCATTGGCGTTACCTGCGCGTAAGGATAGTATCCGTATGCAAACTGTGTTGGTGCTTGTGGGAGTGGCTGTGGAGCAGGCTGCGGTACTTCTATAACTCCCCTACTCTCTGCTTTAATTTTATTGATTTGCGTACAGAGTTCTCCGCGAATAATCTCACCTGGTCGTATAGAGTTATAGATATTACGAGCAAGTTCTATGTTTCGAACGATTGGGATGTCTTGCTCTATAGCTGCTGCACGAATAAGTGTTGCCTTTTGATTCTGCCCCTTCATGACTAAGGTAGAACATGGATCGTTGTTCTCGATGTACTTAATGGCACTAGCAATTTCTGTTGGGTTAACAATCACAACATCAGCATCCAGTTTAAGTGAAACTGCAGCTGCCTTACGCATTTCTTTTTCTTCAATCCTACAGTCAATCGAACAACCATCACCAGCAATGACATTCCCGTCATCACACTGCTCGCCTTCGTCAGCAATACCATTTCCACATTCGGTGGAAAGTGCAACGGGTGCTTCATTTTGACAGAGTCTACTGCAACCATCTCCCGACGTAGTATTTCCGTCATCACATTGTTCCCCCGTTTCTCTTTTAGCGTTACCACACTGAACTGGCTGCATAGCCAAGAAGCAATCTGGTGTGCATGAAAGGCTACCATCGCACTGCTCTCCACTGTCGAGCACGCCGTCACCACAGACTGGTAATATGCAATCTAACCGACAAGTGTCTGAGTAGAAGTTTGAATTTCCGTCTCCATTGTCACATTGTTCATTTGGATCTATAACGAAGTCACCACAGGTGGCAACCGTACAATTCGTTCTACATGCACCTGGCTGCATATCGGAATTATTATCACCGTTGTCGCATTCCTCATCTGCATCAACTATGGCATTTCCGCAGAAAGGCTCTTTAGAGGTAGCCGAACGTTCTACGATACGAGTCGTACATGTAGTCGTACACGTGCTGTCAAATTTTCCATTCTGAGAGCCATTATCACATTCCTCAATGCCTTCTTTCTTTCCATTCCCGCATTTGTCTGCTGGCTTGGATGGAGCAGACGGCTTGGGCTTGTATGTTGATTGCTTACAGGAGTTAGTGCACGATCTATTCTTTGCAGCATGGAACTCGCAGGTATTGCCAGTGCCACACTCATCGTCAAGTCTGCAGTTCTTCGTCGCATCATTGGAACATATGCTTCCATTATCGCATTGTTCATCATCTGGTGTACCAGGTTGATTGTCAGCTCCACGACTTTGCACAGAACCATCTCCACAGAACTCTGTTTTACATGTATCACTACATCCATCACCACCTTCAGATTTTGTTGTACCCCCACCACTTACGCATGTAGAAACTGAATTTCTGTCTGTCCAGAAGGACCCATCAAACTGACCTCCCTCACATACTCCTCCAAAATCACATTCCTCACCTGCATCAACTTCTCCATTTCCACAACGTGCTGTGCGTGAAGCTGAAGGAATGGAAGAGGATGCTCCTCCACAAGGCATGAGGAACATTCTTCGACATCCACCCCAAACAGTTCCTTCTGCAGTAGTAACTGGAGCTGTACATGTTTCACCACATGTACCGACTTCGAAGAGCGTTACTCCATTTTGTGTACTTGCTATTGTAGGTTCGCAATCTTCACCATTTTGCGGACTGATCACCCCATCACCGCAGGTTAGCTTTTTGCAATCATATGAACATGCTCCAAGTCCGTTAAACCTCGTTCCTGCGTCACATTCTTCACCCTTATCTGTGTCTAGGACTCCGTTTCCACATCCATCAGGTGGTTCTGGGCGCTGGAAGAATGATGCCGTAGAGGCTGCTGAGGAACGTCTACCAGTGTTTCCTCCACCTGAACCTCGCGTGAAACAGTTACTCTGACAGTTTCCTGTATTCGGTGGATCGCAAGTTTCTGTACCCTCAATTACACTGTCTCCACACACCGCAAGCATACAGTCATTTGGACAGGAGTCAGTATTTACACTATTTCCATCATCACATTCTTCTGAACCTGCTGTTACGCCATCTCCACATTCATTGAGGAATTCCCAGTTGATGTTGTTTCCACTATCCGTACACCCCTCAGTACAAGACATCAGCGCACCACTGAAAGCGTTATTATCTAAAACATCAAGGTATTTTAACGTTGAATATGAACCAGTTTCTGCAATAAGATACGCCTGACTTCCAGTATATGATGAGACAAGCGATAGCTGATTGGATACTGCACCTTGAAGAGTGAGGGCTCCGGATATTGTCTGCTCAGAATTGGTTTCAAATGTGAGTGTTACGGATGTTGTAGTAGTTTTTGTAAGATGATTGAATGCTGTCGAACCTCGTAGTGTTTGATCGGATCCATCAAGCGTAGTACTACCCGTTCCAGAAAGCTCTCCGTAGACGCTCATATCTCCTGCTACATTTATCCTGTATCCCGATCCTGTATTTGCAGTACCAGCGTAAATTCCAAAGTCACCGTTAATGTCCAAATTATTTATGATGTAATACGTACCTGATCCTGTTGTTTTGTATCCAGAAAATAATACTGAAAGTTCTGAACCTGATAGGACACGATTGTAGATACGGAAATCATCAAGTGTTCCTTCGAACGGGCCAGTACCATCATTGTTATCACCTAACTTAAATCCAACTGAGTTTGCCGTAGAGTCACTGCTTGGTGCTAGAGACCCTGCTTTTGCAGATACATCAATTGCACCATCAAGGAAAATATTTGTTTCATCGTTATCGAATGGATTGAATGATACACCGACATGGTGCCAGTTTTGGTCTGTAATTGTTGAAGTGGATGTCACTGTATATATATTAGACCCATCAGCAAGTTCGAAATTTAGCTTGTCTGATTCATCGTCAATGTAGAGGATGTATCCTTCGTTCGCAGATCCGCTACCTGCTTTCTTCGAGAATATCACATCTTCTGTATCTGCAGATTTTCTGCGGAACCATGTAGCAAACGACCGACGCTTATTTATCGAGAGATCCCATGCATCAGCGAACGAAACAACATCATCAGACCCATCAAACTCTAAAGCAAAGGGGTTGTAGAAAAGAGTTGTCATTCCGGTATTTGTCTGAACCCACACAGGGCCACTAGTCAGTGACCCACCAGATGCACTGTTGAGTGTTGCTCCAGAGGCATTGAACCCACTTCCTTCATCCAATCGAAAGTATGCCTCTAGGCCATTATCAATATAAAGATTATTGAGAGAGGAACTTGTTATACTCAACGTTTCACCAGACTCAACAGAAGTTAGATTCACATCTCCAGATATAGTCAGCGTTCCTTGAACTGCAACAGAACCTGAAGCTGTTATATGCCCTGTCCCAGCTGCTAGTGTTCCACGAACATCAAGGTCATGCGTTACAAGATCTCCACTCATGGTGTGCGTAGTAGTAGACCAGACAAATAGTTCTTTTGCATTTCCAAGTACGAGGTTGCCACTTCCAGATGCAATGAAATATACAGAACGAACGTCTGCGTCGTATGTTGCATTGGCTAAATCTAGATTTGTAGTAGTAAGATTCATAGATGAAGCTGTTGATGTTCTTAGAATTAGTCGATCCTTGTAAATATCCATGCCCTGCACCAGTTGATCTTGTACTTCACCTTCACTTACCTTCATAACAAGTGCTCCATCTTCACTTTCACCATCAATGAATACTGTTAATACATCGTTTTCTGAAATCGTTTGATTTGTAAATGAATACGCACCATTCGTTGTTGTCACTGTTGCTGTTGCAGCACCATTGATATGCAATGCAACTCCCGTACCTGTGCCTACAGTAGTGAGCCCCTCATCATGGTACACAGTCCCAGAAAATGTTACCCCGGTATACCCATAGGCGATTTCCGTTGGGTTAAATGCAACAGGAATAGGCTTAAGCACGAATCGCGCCTGCACAAAGAATAAGTACATAATTGCAACAATTGCGCAACCTGTGAGGAGCCGATGCAGGATTTTGGTTTCTTTCATCAAATCATATTATTATACCAAAATTTGGGCTTTCTGTGTTGTTGCTGACCTTGCTTTTGTTAAGAATTGTTGTCACCAGAATCTGCTGTAATTTCCCTTCTCGTGGCCAATTTTCTACACTACCCTACTAGAGTATTCTTATGACTCCTATTTGCCCTCTCCGGCGCACCAAAATTGTCTGTACTATTGGCCCTGCATCGTGGGATCAGGCCATTCTCACAGATCTAGCTGATAGTGGAATGAATGTGGCAAGACTCAACTTTTCGCATGGATCTCGTGAAGGACACCAGAAAATCATCGATCAAATAACAGCCTACAACAAGTCACACGACCTTCAAGTTGCAGTCATGCTTGATACCAAGGGTGCAGAAATTCGCACAGGAGATGTTCAGGATCCCATAGTAATTAAAAAGGGAGACGAAGTTGTGTTCTCCTCAACTGCGTCTGAACATGAATCTGGAAAGAAGCTTATTGAAGTAAGTTACGACGGATTTGCGAAGGATGTAATCGAAACGGATACTATCTTGATTGATAACGGTGAAATATCCTTCGACATAGTCTCAGTTGAAAAAGATGGATCTGTAATTGCGAAAGCAAGAGGGAACGGAGAAATTGGAACGAGAAGGCATATTAATCTGCCCGGTGCGGATATTGATTTACCGTCTATTACCGAAAGTGATTGGGGAGATTTACGTTTTGGTGCAAAGCAGAACCTCGATTTTCTTGCACTTTCGTTTATTCGCAACGCAGATGAAGTAAAAGAAGTACGACTAATGCTTGCTGAAGTAGGTAGCAGCTCGAAGATTATTTCAAAGATCGAAACGCAAAAAGGTGTTGCAAATATCAAAGAGATTATCGATGTCTCTGATGCCATTATGGTTGCACGTGGAGACTTAGGAGCTGACCTCCCATTTGAAAAACTTCCAGCTGTTCAAGATGAGATTGTCTGCCGATGTAAAGATGCTGGCAAACCCGTGATCATTGCGACACACATGCTTGAGAGCATGAAGGAACATCCTGTACCTACACGTGCAGAAGTAACTGATACTGCACATGCAGTGGCCACCGGTGCTGACTCTACTATGCTATCCGGAGAGACGGCTTCTGGAAGCCATCCTCTAGTGTCTTTAGAAGCAATGATTCGTATTCATAAAGCAACCGAAGAACATCTATCTCGCCTTGAAACTACGTATGACATTCACTTCCGTGACTCTGCAGAAGAAGAGATGGATAAGGCTATTGCCCTTGCACAGGAAGAAGAAGTTGAGGCATTTGTATTAATCACAGAGTCAGGACGTACGGCAAATCACATTAGTAAGTTCCGGCACCCAATTCCTATTATTGCTCTAGCAAAGAACGCTATTATTGCACGGTCACTCTTATTGAATTATGGCGTCTATCCTCTACATGTAGAGTTCGATGATTCAGACGACGTAACTATGCAAACAGGATTAGATCTTGCAAAGAAGATAGGACTCCTTACCAAGGGGCAAAAAATAATGCTCCTTAAAGATAGGGCAAACAAGATGGAAGTCGTTACGCTTTAGACTACTTCTTATCGTCCCACTTGTGCCATGGCATCTCCAACTCATCGAGTGGAATGTCATCGATTGAGAGCTCACGCACGCTCTCTGCAGCCTTCTTAGAGAGGTCGAGAATCTTCTTACGATAGAGGAATCCAAGTCCGCCGCCACCAATCAGAAGTATCGCTACAACGGATCCCCAGACACTGTTTCCGTGTGCTGCCATAAACGTGGGATACCTACATTTTGCAGTACAACCTTCTGTGCTGTCACACTCTTCCTCTTCATCAATAATTCCATCTCCACAGAACGCTACTCGGCAATTGAGACGACAGGCATTTGGTACTTCATCTGAGTTGAGCACTCCCGCATCACATTCCTCAATACCATCAACTATTCCATCGCCACACATTGTTTCGATTCCACATCGTGAGTCACAGCCATCACCATTATTAAGATTTCCATCATCACACTCTTCAGACCCTTCTATCTCGTCATTTCCACAAACAGGGAGTGTGCAAGTATTGAGACAAGAATCTAAGTTGCTCTCGTTACTATCATCACACTCTTCTGAGCCCTCTATAAAGCCATTTCCGCAGACTGGTACCGTGCATTGATTGGTACATTCGTCTGTATTGTCATCGTCTCCATCATCACATTGCTCATCGAGCTGGACAATCTTATCTCCGCAGAAAGAAGCACGACATCTGTTACTACAACTATCAAGGTTCTCGCGGTTTGCATCATCACACTCTTCGCCTGTTTGCACATACCCATCTCCACACTTTGCCTGTGAACAGATATTTGTGCAGGAATCCCCATTTAGATTGTTTCCATCATCACACTCTTCACCACTCTGAACAATACTATCTCCACAAACCGCAACTTTACATTCATTACTACATGCGTCTGTATTAATGGTATTTCCATCGTCACAGAGTTCTCCGAGGTTCTGTTGAATTATCCCATCACCACATCCAGGCTTTTGGCAGCTATTGTTACATTGATCATCATCAATCTTATTGCCATCGTCACAGTGTTCATTGTAAGGCGGCTGTGGAGTAACTACTGCATCACCACAGTATGGAATAGAACAATCATTCTTACAGGAGTCGAAGTTATTTGTATTGCCATCATCACACTCATCCTTACCATCCTTTACACCATTACCGCACTTTGCCTCGCGACATTGGTTGGTACAACTATCGGTGTTATTGAAGTTTCCATCGTCACATTCCTCACCACGGTCAATTACACCATCACCACAAATTGGAATGGTACAGTCACTTCGACACTTATCAAAGTCACTGGAATTTCCATCATCACACTGTTCACCTGGCTGGCGATACCCATCTCCACATGCAGCCTTTTTGCACTCATCTGTACAGCTATCAGTATTAGTGTCATTAGCATCATCACACTCTTCACCAGTATTCTTGTTACGATGCCCGTCGCCACATGAAGGGAACGAACAGTCTGCATCACAAGCACTGGTATCTGCACCTCTCGAATCACATTGTTCTGCGCCTTCTCTGTTTCCATCTCCACAGTACGGAATGCGACATTGGTTCGTACAGCTATCAATATCTATTTGATTTCCATCATCACACATTTCACCAACTTCCGGTACTCCATTACCACACTCAGCACTCTGACTATTTTGTGCAATTTGCTCTCCACCAGAATCCGAAGATGTAGAGTCTTGCTGCTGATTTGGGAATGGGAACGTGAGGTTTACTGTTACATCACCTTCACCGGTTGTTGAAGAATTTTGATCACTCTCAGAAGGATCCTGTTCGGGTGCTGCAGGGTTTACAGGCTCTGTATCGCATGCTGTTTCAAAGATTGCATATGTACAGCGACTAGGCAGAAGCCCTGAATCACAGTCCAGCTGGTAGTTTCCACCAGAATCCAACTCGAAATTACCATTGATATCCTTCTTTAACGGACAAGGAGGAATGCACGCGTTACCACACTGATTTGCATAGCTGCCAATTTGTTCAGCATCAAAAATAAGGTCAATACCACCCTGTGTTTCAGCATACACATTTACACCAAGGTCACACTCTTCACCAATATGATTTTGTACCTCAGCATCGCCACAGTAAAAGATCTTACACTTGTCACTGCAGAAGCTTACACCGTTAAACCGTCCCTCATCACACTCCTCGCCAGAGGCTTCGTCCAAAATGGCATCGCCACAATTTGCAGGAGCCGGGTCCTCCTGTATCAAAGGACATCCTGCTGTTCCATAAAGCTCTCCAACACACTGGGCATAGGATAACTGAGCAGTCTGCATCCTAGGAGATGCATACACTACGAGAGCGAGTACGGCTGCCGAGACAATTCCAATGACAATGTTTCTTTTCATTTGTTCTATCTATTATACCATTATTTACTCCAACAGCCCAGACCCTAATTTGGGCGTATCCTATCTATAGAGAGGTTTTCTCCACTTGCTATATCGCTAGAGCTCTAATCCATCGTCTAATTCGGGGTCTGCATTTTTTGTATACAGCGGGTTTTTGATGGGAATCATTGTCTGAATTTGGCGGTCATTTTCAATTTTATCCATAGCCTGAGCCTTAGCCACCTGCATATTTAGAACTTCTTGCTCCAAAAGAAGCTGAGAACGTTCACGCTCTAAGTTCCTTAACAGATACCCCTTTGTAGCATTACTGTTTTGATGAAACAAAATAAGGAGGGCGAGCAAAAGAATCAACGCTCCGATGGATACCATCAGCAACACCGTGCTTTGGTTCACCATACGCCCGAGTGAAGACCTGCGAGGTCCATTTGTGGGAAAAAGGAGATCCTTGATCATAGATCTATTCTATCATAGGCAACGCCTCAAGACTCTAAGTCTCGCACTGCGTGCCCTTGGATTACTTTCTATTTCTTCATCTGAAGGCTTGATCGCCTTTCTC
Organism: Candidatus Peribacter sp. UBA6535; assembly: GCA_002436205.1. Classification (GTDB taxonomy): domain Bacteria; phylum Patescibacteriota; class Gracilibacteria; order Peribacterales; family Peribacteraceae; genus UBA2170. The sequence continues at coordinate 1,632 of DJKT01000061.1, read as the reverse complement.
TGCAATAGCTCAAAGGGTGCTTTTCCAATGTCTGCCCCTGTTGTCTCATCTTTCTCAACACTGCAGAGAGTACGGAATGTCTGCTTTACCAGTCTGTCTTCTAGCGAGTGAAAGGAGATAATCCCAAGCCTTCCTCCAGAATTGAGCATTTTTGGAGCGGTATTCAGTAATATTTCCAAGGCACCAAGTTCATCATTTACAGCGATGCGCAGTGCTTGAAACACCTGCGGAGCAACGGATTTAGCACGAAACCCAGCAACAGATTCAATAATAGCGAAGGCCTCTTGTGTCGTTTGTGGACGTGATTCCTTAAGTGCTTGCGCGAGACGACTCTGTTGCCGTACCTCTCCGAAGTTTCGTAGAATCCTAGAGAGGTCTTCTGCTGAAGATCGATCAATCAGCTTTGCAGCAGTCTCTCCTGATGATCGGTCAAAACGCATATCAAGTGGCCCATCAAAGCGGAAACTAAACCCTCTTTCAGGCTCATCGAAATGCGGTGAACTTACACCGAGGTCTGCAAGAATAATGTCAAAAGTACCAAGGTTGAGATCTGGAAGTTGGCTAAAGTTTGCGTGAACAAACTGACTTTGATCTGCATATTGCACCAGTTGCGCCTTTGCTTTTGTCAGGTTTTCCTCATCAGCATCTAGACCTACAAGAGACCCATCAGATTTAGTCTGTTTGAGAAGAGAATTGGCGTGTCCACCGAGTCCCAATGTGACATCAAGAATACGATCACTAGCCTTTGGACTAAGGCCTAAAAGCACCTCGCTAAGCAGCACCGATTTGTGTGGATAATCTCTCATATTTGGTCGAAAATCATCAGGTCAATTTATACCCTTTTCAGGCTAGTATTTTGCCACAATTCGGCTAATAGAAGCCATTGACGTACAAGTAAAATTATGTACAATAGTCGCCTTTATGTCAACTCTTACTACCACATTGCTGACACTCATTTTGAGTGTTCCTGTAGCTCCACATTCCCCTGTGGAAGGGCTGCAGGGCGACCCTGTACCCCATGCAATTTCAACAGAAAAATGGGTAGTAGAAGAGGGTGATAAGATCCTTGTAGATACTAAGAATAATGAAGGATATATTTTTCATAAAGATGGTCAGTATCTCAATTTTCCTCTTGTTACTGGTCAACGTCGCTGGGTGAGTTATATCGGTCGTTATTACAATGCTTCAACACCAAACTGGAGTTGGGCTATAAAGACTATGCATATTAAAGGAGACCGATTAACCTTCGGTCCTTCTGGTCGTTTCTTAAGGCTCTACAAAGATGGATCTGAACACACGGCGTATGGATTCCATGAATATGGTCAAGAAGATGAGATCTTCGAAGGTTTGGATACTAGATTTCGCAGTATGGGATGCATCATCGTTAGGATCCCTATAATGGACATACTCGTAAACACGTTTGAGAAGAATGAATCTATTGAAGTAATTAGTCAGCATGGAATAGATAACCTTCAAGAGGCAATGCTCGCCTTTGAGAAAGATGAAGAAGATCTAGAAGACAGCGCGGAAGTTGCACTATACTAGGAGTGGCTGGAGAGGTGCCAGAGTGGTCGAATGGGACACACTGCTAATGTGTTGACCGGGCAACCGGTCCGAGGGTTCGAATCCCTC
>DJKT01000018.1 GCA_002436205.1 Candidatus Peribacter sp. UBA6535 | reverse complement strand
ATCACGACCTGCTTGGGTATGAGGAGTTGTAAGATGAATAGTGTTGTCACTCTTCCGTACGGTAAATGTGAGATTGTTGTTCGTCTCCTTGGCAAAGTAGTGCATACGTTTTGTAATAGTTGCCAAATCTTTTGTTTTAATTGCAGATTTGGTTTTTTTATCATTGGGAATTATTTGTTTGTAATCTGGGAACTTTCCATCAATAAGACGAGAAAGGAGTTGGGTGTTGCCAATTTTTACTTCGATTTGTTGAGTGCTTAGTGCAATATCCACCTTAGATACTTTGGTTTTAGGAGCGATGTCTCCCTCTTTTTCTTTCTTTTCACCTTTATAAGACCCAAGAATACTTTTTAATTCTTCTAAAACTTTTGCAGGGATAATGCAGGAAATGTCACCCCCAATTCCATCAGTTTTAATGGTGTACTCAGAAAGTCTGTAACTATCTGTAGCAACTAAGATGAGATTTTCCTTATTAGTGTGTACATACACACCAGCAAGTACTGGACGGAGTGTTGTTTTTGCTGATGCAAATGTCACCATATGCAATGCCTCAAGAAGTGGTTGTGCTTCTAGAGAAAAGTTTGTCTCTCTTTCTATAGGAGTAATGGTTGGATATTCACTTGCTGATTCTCCTGATATAACTGTTTTTGCGTGTGCAGAGGTGCATTGTAACTGTGTTCCTTCTGATGTTTCTAATAGTACCTCATTATCACTATTGTATTGAGCAAAGTTTACAATAGCTTTTGCAGGAACTGTTATTGAACCTTCATTTTCAATATTTGCTTCAAAACTTGTGATAATACTTAACTCTAAATCTGTCGCACTTATCTGGCATCGTTTTCCTTCAACTTTAATTAATACATTTCCAAGTATTGGTAATGCTTGTTGTCCTGATATTGCACGACTCACAAGATTGAGTGAGTGAAGAAGTTCTGAGGTTTTACACAAAAATTTCATATGTCTATAAGAATAGGAGATAGATAGTAAATAAAAATAGTCGTAATAGTAAGGGGTTTTGTAAAAAGAATTTTTATCACGTAATCCTGTGGATAGTTTTGGCAAACCACGTGAAATATTCTTAGCATATGGCTTTAATTAGCCGTACCATCTGTGGAAACCACTGTGGAGTAGATGTGGAAAACTCGTGGAGAACGAGTACCATGAGTATGGATACTCCATAAAATGCCCACCGAGCCCTACATAAAGCCAAAAAGTAGACTTGAGTGTGGAAAAGTAATTCGGGGGTGTGTATAAAGGGATATCCACAATATCCACACAGGTATGTGGATAACTTTTTTGAACATTCACGCTATAATTTCTTGCGAAACTGCTCTCGATCCTTAGGTAGAGAGGACTTCGTGCGGTTTTCTCGCACTTCCAAAATACCATTCTTTTCCACAACAAATTTTTCATCAGGGATGTCTTCATTCACCAAAGTTTTACTACTAATAAATGACCCCGCACCAATTTTTACTCCGGGGTTTGTACTGACATGAATACCGATGCGCGCGTTGTTACCAATCACTGTTCCAAACTTTGTGCGACCAGTGCCAATCTTTTCTTGTTTTACTATAGAGGTCACCTCCCCCTCATCTAATCGCAAGTTTCCAGTGATGGTTCCGCCACCAATACTTACATTACGACCAATAACACTTTCACCAATGTAGTTCATGTGTGTCCATACATGACTGTGTAATACAGATGCTTTTACTTCTGTGTTATAGCCAACCACGCAGTCGTCTCCAATACTTGAATCACGCACAAGTGCGTTATTAGCCACAATCGAATTTTTTCCAATGTACGCCGGCCCCCGCACGACAGCGTTATGCATCACCCTTACTCCGGCCTCAATAACTACATTCCCAACAATCTCTGCAGACGGATGAATCTCTGCAGAAGGGTCAATGCTCTGTGCAGTAATTTCTTCTAAGAGTAACTCCGCAAGGCCTATCAAGTGCCATGGGTACTTTACTGCTTGCCACAGTCCATCATACGAAATAGCTTTATAATTCTTTGATGCGAAGAGTGTTGCGAGTGCTTGTTCGTATCCATCATCACTATCCCCCGCTGCGGAGAGTGCATCAAGGAGTGCAGAAGGATCTTTATGGACGTGTGCGACAATGTTTACCAGATCCGATGGCTCACTACCTTCACCTGGCTTCTCTACGATTCCTGTAATCCGGCCACCATCAATAGAGAGGTATCCGCCCGGGAAGTATCGATCAACTTTATACGCGAGGATCGCACCGTCAGCATCAGAGTTCATCAATTCTGTATACGCCTTAGGATCAATTACATCATTCCCACTCACAATCATTAACGGATCAGATCCATACTCTTTCAAAAGACTTAAGACAGCACCCCGCATTCCCAGATCCAAATTCTCCTGCTCCACCATGGGAAGATCCGGAAAGATCTCTTTGGCTTCACTCAAATTATGAGCGCCACCAACAAGAATAATATTTTCACATCCACCCTTCTTTAGTCGATCAACCTGGTGTTCCAAGAGAGTCTTCCCACACACTGGGAAAAGTGTCTTTTCGGCCAAAGGCCAAAAACGCGTACTGCGACCGGCGAGGAGGAGGAAAGTGTTCATCGGGCTGACGGGATTATAAGGAAAAACACGGACTTTGCTCGAAAATTGAAAAGAATACTAGACAGCACACCGTATTTTTCAGTACATTTATCCACTAATTCCCCTATCACCAATGAAAAACGTCATTTTCGCACTTACTGCTTTTGCCCTCCTATTGGGTATTTCTTCCACTATTCCAGCTGCTGAGGCTGCCCCATATCGTTATAGCGTTAGAGATGCTGATGGCTGGCCAATGTGGATTGGTCGTCTCAAAGGTATCGAATTCTCCAAGTGTGGAGATGGGACAGATTGTCACATTAACAGGCTTCGCCCAGAAATGGCTGCAAAGTACCTACCACTCAGTCTTATTAAAACAGGTCGCTTTGCAGAAATCCTCGAAGAGGTAGAGAACACACCAAATGTCGATACACGTGTTTGGCCTAGTTGGATAGGGGAACTAAAATAGTATCAATCAAACTCCAGAGAGATCACTCCGTTGCTGGCGGTGGTCTTTATGGGTATATCCATATTCAGGTAGCGATCAGAAATTTCAGTATGCGGATGCCCATAGCGATTGTCACTGCCAACAGAGATCAGTCCCAAATAAGGATCAACCGCAAGAAGGAATCCTGTAGAGGAGGAAGTACGACTTCCATGATGTGGAACCTTCAAAATATCTGAACGGATATCCGCACCACTTGCGAGTATCGCCTGCTCTGCATCCTCTTCGATATCTCCGGTCAGAAGAATCGAAGTGTTTTTGTAGAGTGCGCGCAGAACAATGGATTGATTATTGGAAGAAAGGTTCTCCCTCTCCCCCTGGGAGAGGGTCGGGGTGAGGGCCGGCGGCCATAGCACATCAATCAACACTCCATCACCTGTCACAATGTCCACAGAAGGATCCGGGTAGATGACAGGGATCGATCGTCTTTGGATCTCCGATAGCAGCGCATCATATCTTCCTGAGGAATGACCTACACCTGTCATCACAATATGATCAATGGTATAGCGCTTCAACACTTCGGGAAGCGCTGTGATGTGGTCACTGTCCGGATGCGTAAGAACTATCATTTCTATTGTGCGATCAAAAAAAGGTAAGAGACGATCGAGATGCGAAAGAGTAGAAAGGTTTGGCCCACCATCAATCAGAATTTGTTTACCGGATGGCGTCACCATCAGCATGGAATCACCTTGCCCAACATCCAATACATACAGATGCAGTTTGCCATCGGGGAGTAGTGTGATTTCCCGTAGAAAAATGAGAGAAATCATCGCCAATCCAATGATAACTAGTGTGTATTGTGAATTCTTGGAAACAAAATTCGAAAAACGAAGCACGAAATGCGAAACAAATCTGAAATTGAAAATATCAAACATGTGTATCTAAGTAGAATTACGGAGAATAGCACCAAAAATTAATTCCAACTCTCTAGCCTCTTTTAGTAGTGAGTTCTGATTTTCTTTTAGGGTTTTACTTTCTAATACAAGCAGCGTTAGCCAGAGACGAGATTCTTTTACCTCTTTTCTGCAGATTTTTATGCGGTATACAAAATCCTTTTTACTTGCCGATTCATTTGCTTCTATATAATTCGCAGCTACGGATCCAGAAGATCGCAGTAACTGTTTTAAGTCTTCAATAATTTCAAATTTCTTTTTGGCTTGAGTGGCAAGTGTTCGAATATTTTTTGCAAAGTTCAATGTACGATCCTCTAGATCAAAGCCATGGTTTTTTGATTGCTGCATGAACTCATCATTAATAATGTAACGTGTTAAATCCAGAGCTCGTCTTTTTTGAAAAAAGACGATTCTTTCGTATTTCGTATTTCGTGCTTCTTATTTGAACTTCTCGAAGTTCTACGCATCGGCGGAACCGTTCTTCTTTGATGTCAGTGCAATGTACCCAACAACCAAGATAACAAACACAGCCACCGCACTGGCGACGAGCGTTACCAACTTCCAGTTTATCTGCAATGTGGACTCATCAAATGCTGCGGAGTGATCTACTCCTTCCAAAGCTTCTGTTGGAGTGTCATCGGTAATAGCATCAATCGTTGCCATGTCTGTAGGAACTTCCTCTTCCTCCTCAACTGCGTCGAAGTTGATGTCTTCACCGGCATTCATACCGCCGAACGTTAAGTCTCCGTAAAAGCCGTAACCCGGAACATACACCGGAAGAGTGACGTACTGGAAGACCCCAGAAGATACATAGCCATACGTGTTTACCGTTTGCAGATAGATTCCGAAGAACCCAGGTGTCACGTCTGCAAGTTGCACTCCACTGACGTCGATAGGCAGAAGGTTTGGAGGGCCAAACGTCTGACCGTCTCGTGTTTGATACGCAACGATTCCATACAGATCACCGGGAGTATTATCGATGTTCCACGTCAATGTAATGGTGTAGCCACCATTTGCCTGAAGCTCAGGAACGATCGTAACATTTTGCAAGTCCGGTGGAGTCATTGGATCTACTTCTCGTGGAGGGGGAGGTGGCGGCACGGGTGGAACGGGGTCTTTTCCATCAATATGTCCGGTAATAAGTACACTGCGATCATCTAAGTCGAGTGGCTGTCCTGCGCGCCCTTCAAACGGTTCACTAAATTGGACGTTGTATACGGTGCCGCGCTCCTGTGTTTCGGTAATGATCGTAATAGACTTTGCTTCGAGAGTGATGTTTTTAATCTGGAGTGAAGTACTTCCCGGCCCCTCTATCTTCAGGCCTTCTGGAGCGCGCTTGGAGTCGACGGTCATAGAAGCGGAAAACTCAATAACAATCTTCTCAGGACTCACCACAGCCCCTTTTAAAAGCCTCGCTGTTGCTCCCACTGCTGCTGTAGGAGGCATCATAGTTGGCGGTTGCTGCTCAGCTGGTTTGTCTTCGTCGTAATCCTTAAAGACACCTGTGGGTGGCAGAGGCTCACTGTCTAATTCAAGACGTGCTTCGTCCGTAAAAAACTCACTCTCCATTCCATTAATCGAAACAGCGATCACCGCAATGTAAAGCTCAGTTGCTCCCAGTGGTGGAAGAAAGCTTAGTGTAGTTTCATCCTCTTGCGTTACTTCAAAATCATCGTAGAGACCTTCGTTGTCTAGAATAGATTCACCGCTGTAGTACACACGGTAATAGTCGATCGGGTCTGAGGTTACAGCATCCCACTGCACAACTATTTCACCCTGAAAAACCTGTGCATCTAACCCCGTAACAGCAGAGGGGGCAGACTGCGCAAACGCCTGACCTGAAAGGGCTAGGAGCGTAAGCGTGAAGATGATTTTTATTTTTGTGAGCATAAATCAATATATTGTACCAGAATTGGCCTAATTAGCCAATCCTATGAATATATCAAGACACTAAAGTAATGATTTATGCAACCGTAATGTCCATGCCAGTGTCCCCATCCAAATAGTGATAGCAATAAGCCCAATAAGCGTACTGAGCTCATTTACGAGGATCGGTCGAAAAAGTCCTAGCCCTAGCCCTAGCCCCAATCCAAATATCGCCCATTGCTTTACTATCACGCGGTCTAGCTGCATCGGCATCTCTTTCAATGCCTGTGGTAGCAGGACAATCGCAAGCATCACATGGACAATGATCGATGTATACGCTGCTCCGACAAATCCGTAATCCGGAATCAAAATATAGTTGAGTGTCAGTGAGAGCACGGCAGCAGCAAAGAGTGTGAGTGTGAGGCGTTTCCAGACATGTCGATTGAGAAGCACGTAGAACGCGTAGAGGATTACACCATTCAAGAGGAACGGAATCGAAATCAGTCGCAAGGCAGTGTCCGATCCCGGACGCAGTGCAGTGCTGAGATACTGCTCTGTAGTGAGTAACTGAATCAGAGGCCTACTCCAAAGAGCTGCAAACAAGAATGCTGTGATGCCGATAAGCATAATGACCGTGAAGGTTTTTCCCAGAAGTACTTTGGTGTCTTCGCCATTGCCATCACGTTCACTGAGGATTGGCAGCGTAGAGTTCAGCAAAAACGTGGGAAGTAAAAATCCCATATCTGCCATACGTACGACGAATCCGTAGTAGGCGTTTTGCAGTTCAAAGTCGGGTCGAAGGAGCGCGATCATCGTAATATCAAACTGTCGGTAAAACGCCAGACATAAATAGGCGATGCCAAACGGTGCTGCTTTCTTTGCAAGACTTTTGATCATTGCTATATCGATAGTTGGACGTACTTTCATCAGTCGATCTCCATAAAACAGAGAGATAACAAACAAGATGAATGCACCAACCCCACCAAAAAACAGCATCATATGTAGGTGCTGTAAGTCGGTACTTTGCCGAACTCCAAGGAAAATAAATGATCCAATAAGTCCTGTTGTAATGATGCGCTGTGTAACTTCTGCAAGGAACACGTAGTGCATTTTATAATTCACTTGGAAAATTGTACGGATGATTCCTGCAAGTAATGTGAAGAATGGAACGAGTGACGCAATCAACACGCTCGTTGGCAGTGGAGTTCCTTTCCACTGTGGCATGAACCATACAAGGAGTAATGCAACGGTGAGCGAGAGAATCAGTATCATCGTTCGAAGCACTATCAGCGCCCCCAATACTTTCGATTTATCTTTCGCTTTACTCACCTCCCGAACACTCACAGCGTACAAGCCAAAATCAGCCAAGATCCCAAACAGTTGCAGGTATCCGTACGCTGAGTTGTAGTTACCGGCAAGCTCTTTGGTAAGTCCTATCGCGACAAACTTAACAGTCAGTATCGAAAGAGCAGCCATCGTAATTTGGCTGGCCATCTGCCAGAGAGTAGAAGTAGCGATTTGCTTGCTGGGCATAGTAGAGATAGTAGCAGAAATACCCACTGGACAAATGCCAATTTTGCTCTACAATAAGCCACCGGAATGCCACTATCCTTTAAGCATCTAACGTCCACTAAGCAACTCACCCGAGAAGATATGGACGCCATTTTGAAGGTGGCTCTGGAGATGGAAAAGGTGAGAGACAGTGGTGGAAGCGATCTCCTCAAAGACAAAGTACTCGCTTCCCTCTTTTACGAACCCAGCACACGTACGAGGATGAGCTTTGAATCTGCCATGCATCGCCTCGGAGGAAGAGTAGTTACTGCAGAAGGTATTCAATTTAGCTCTCTCTACAAAGGTGAGACGATAGAAGACACCATTGCGATGGCATCACAGTACGCAGACATCATCGTGATGCGTCATCCAGAGCAAGGTAGTGCAGACAAGGCTGCAAGTGCAGCTCTTGTCCCGTTCATTAACGCAGGAGACGGCCCCGGTCAGCATCCTACTCAAGGCATACTCGATATGGTGACGATTTACAAAGAACGTGGCACACTCGATGGTATTAACATCACAATGGTGGGTGACTTAAAGTACGGACGCACCGTACATTCACTCAGCTTCCTACTGGGTCTGTATAACGATATTACTTTCACACTTGTCTCCCCCGATGAACTTAAAATGCCCGAGAAGGTCACATCGTTTTACAAAGAAAAAGGAATCAGTTTTTCCGAGACAAACAAATTAGAAGATGGATTACAAAGTGATGTGCTCTACATGACGCGTATTCAACAAGAACGTTTTGCGGATAAGTCCCAGTACGAAAAACTCAAAGATAGTTATGTACTACAGGCAAGCCACGTAAAAGATAAAGACATCACGGTGATGCATCCACTACCACGTGTAAATGAAATCAGTACTGATGTTGATGCACTTCCCAATGCGGCTTACTTCCGCCAAGCAAGCAACGGCGTGATTGCGCGCATGGCACTGCTTGCGATGCTGCTTGGAAAGGCATGAGCAACCTCATCACTCTCCCAGGACTCATAGACTGCCACGTGCATTTTCGTGAGCCTGGTTTTGAACATAAGGCAACACTCAAATCAGAAGCTGCATCTGCACGTGCAGGAGGAGTGCACACGGTATGTGAAATGCCGAATACAAGTCCGCCAACAGTTACCATTGCAGCACTTGCAGATAAAGTACGACGCGCAGATGAGATAACAGACTGCGACATTCGTTTTTTCTTTGGGGTAACACAGCCGCCACATCTGACAACACTCATCGACCTCTGGACGAGTGACACAGAGGAACTCAAGAGGCTCAAAAAACGATGTTGTGGAGTAAAGTTGTATCTCGATCACAGTACAGGGAACCAAAAAGTGGATATGGACCTTGCCGAAGAAGTGTTTGCTGCAAGCGGAAAACTTAACATTCCGGTTGTTGCACATTGTGAAGACCCGGAAACAAACAACGTAGCAAGTGCTGCCAATAGTTCCGACGATGTCTCTGCGCATTCCAAAATTCGTCCGGCGAAATCGGAAGCAAAATCCATCCAAGGTGCTATCGCTCTTTCCAAGAAATATAACGCGCCGTTTCACATCGCACACCTTTCCACACGAGATGGAATAGAACTTGTGCGCGCTGCAAAAAAAGAAGGCCTTCCCGTAACGTGTGAAGTCGCTCCACATCACCTCTTTCTTACAGAGGACGACTACGACCGCCTTGGAACACTCGCAAAGATGAACCCACCACTGCGCTCCAAAGAGCATCTTGATGCTCTCTGGGCGGGCATAGAAGATGGCACAGTTGATTGCGTTGCTACCGACCATGCACCGCATCTGCTTGCCGAAAAACGCTCAGGTGCTCCACTAGACGCCCCATCAGGAGTACCGGGAGTAGAGACAGCTTTGCCTCTCCTACTTACGCGACTGGATCCTGATACGATCAAAAGACTGATGTTTACAAACCCCAATAAAATTTTTCACTTAGGGAAAACCGAAACCGACGATCACATAACTATCGATCTCGATCAAGAATGGGAAATTCATGCGAAAGATTTACACAGCAAATGTGATTGGACTCCGTTCGAAGGGATGAAGGTAAAGGGGAAGATTGTTTAAACTCCTTCCTCGGGACAATCCTCGGGACAAAACTTCTTCATAAACGCATCAACGAGATCGACAAACAATTCGCGGAACTCTACTACTTTTTCTGGAATCTTTTGGTCATCTTTGCGTACATAAAGTCCTTGGTTTAATTCAATCTGAATTCCCGGTACGAGGAATGGCGGGATACGTCGTCTATGGCAGTGGTGGCCTAAGATGTACTTTCCTGTGTAGGGAAAGTTGATAGCGACTTTGTACCCTCTATCCTCAAAGAAGTCGCGGAAGAATACTGTGTGTTCGCGTGTACAAGAGGAAAAGTTCATATTGCCAAGATTAATATCCGGGCGCTCTTTTCCACTATCTTTTTTGAGCTTCGGCCCGAATGGCAAAAACGAGTGACAGTCGATAAGAAACTGGACCTTGGGAATGTGTTGCTCCAATGCCTCGTGATACGGGTTGTGGTAGTTCTTGATCAGCGCATCTACAACTTCCTGATCTGGTTCTACTTTATACACACTCTTACCATCCCATGTGGTGTGTACGGTTACTCCTTCTGCAGCAAGCTCATATTCTTTGGAGATGTCATCCGGTGCACGATTGGGGTCCACAATCACACGTGAAAAATTGCTCATCACTTTGTAGACGTTATCAATATCAAAAATTTCATCCGTAAACAGATCCGTATATCCCAAAAGCTCTTCGGCACTCAGTGCGATTTGGTCTACTACCTCCTCAGGAATTGCGGAACTTGCATGGGGGATGGAGACGAGTATCGGTCGTGGCGAGCTGGATGCCATGGATTAGCGTTTGCTGTATGTGTGTGTGAGTAAGTGCGAGGCAGGAAGTATTTGCAAGCCATCGCTTGTGTCGAGTACGACATTAGTCATTGTAAATTCTTTTACGGTACCACTTGTTCCATTGAGAGAAATTTCATCTCCAATAGCAAGCTGACGCTTGAGTTGCTGACAGGCAGTTGCATTATCAATCACCGTCCTCGCGCCAAATGCGGCACCGAGCCCGAGCATCAAAAGTCCTACAGAGACGATAGTCACAATACCATTGAGAATATAGTGCAGGTTAAATCCAAGTTGATCGATAGCGGCTACAAACACAAACACGAGCACGACAAGCTGCACAGCTTTACCAACATACTTCTTGTATCCAATGTCCATCTTATTCAGCGCTTGTAACGTTAGCATTTGCAGAAATTTCGCGAGCAGCATTCCAAAGACAATCATCAAAAGTGCCGCAATCACTTGTGGAATGTAGTTGGTAATTACTGCAAGACCCTCGCTTACCTGTGTAAGGTTCAACGTATCTGATGCAACAATCAATGTCAGTAAGATCATCATCCAAAACACAAGCCACCCTAAGATGTCACTGACACTTTTGTGGATTCCTATACTTTTCAGAACACGCTGCAATGGTGTCTTGGCTGCAAGCTTATCGACAGCGAAGAATCCAAGTATCCAGAGCACGACGTGATGGACCAGTATGGCAGCCACCCATCCGACAAAGATGACAACTATGGCGAATAAAATTTCGGGGAGGAGTTCCCATACCTTATCTGCAGCAGAGAGATAACTCTCCGAGAGCATCAGCTGGAAACGTTCAAATATTGCATTCATGGGCTAAATTATAGCAGAATTACGGTCTTTGTGCGAGAGGCAATATCTCTGACAAGGATGGTTGACATTCGATGAAATATTCGTAGAATGCTGCCATTATGAAAAAAGGAGTACAATCAAATTTTAGGGATGCATTGCATAGCAGTGCAGTTAGACACAATAACAACCTTACTGGTGTGCAAGAGCGACTTTCTGCTCCCAAGGGAGGAGGAGATGCTTTCAGGGCAGAGGTATTAGAGATAGAACCAGGTCTTCTGGAAGTTCAAAGTAAACTCCTTGATGCAGAGAGAAATGCACTATCTCTGATAGAAGAAGGAAGATACGGAATCTGTGATACCTGCACCAAAAAAATCCCGCCAACAAGACTCAAGGCAGTGCCTACAGCTACTGAGTGCATTAAGTGTGCAAGAACTTCACAGGGTGAAAATGGCTTTGCAGAAGTGAACAGAGAAAATAATTGGGGTGCTGCAACTGATTCGGAGACTGCAAATGAAGTTGATGAAGATGAACTGAGGCTTATTGAAGCTGAGGGCGAATAATTTTCCTATAATATATGGTTAAATCAGAAATGTCAGAGGCAGCAGAGGTAGAAGCAATATCACCAAGCAGCGATATACAAGAGTTTGATCGTGGTATCACAACATTTGGAACAGAAGGAGATGCTGCTTCTTGCAAGGCAAATGATTTTACTCAAGGAGCCCTAGAGGCATCACGTTGCAATAGAACCCCTCTTAGCGCAGAAGTTCTTGAGAAATGCACTAGATGTGGAGGTCAATTAGAAGAAGAACGTGCAAAAATCAAATATGCGATCTGTATTCAATGTGCACGAGCTGCAGAAAGGAGATAGACTTCCACTAACCAT